>NZ_JANX01000315.1 GCF_000767795.1 Inquilinus limosus MP06
GGTGATCGCCGCCGGGGCCGACGGCGTCGCCGTGGTCTCGGCGATCTGCGCCGCGCCCGATCCCGAGGCCGCCGCCCGGGCCATCGCCGTGGCGGTGGCGGAAGGGCGGGCAAGATGATTCCGAACCTCCTGACCATCGCCGGCACCGACCCGTCGGGCGGCGCCGGCATCCAGGCCGACCTGAAGGCCTTCTCCGCCCTCGGCGCCTATGGCTGCGCCGTGATCACCGCGCTGGTCGCCCAGAACACGCGGGGCGTGCAGGCGGTGGAGCTGGTGCCGCCCTCCTTCATCGCGAAGCAGATCGACTGCCTGCTGGCCGATGTCCGGATCGACGCGGTGAAGATCGGCATGCTGGCCACTGGCGAGATCGTGCGCGCGGTGGCCGACGCACTGCGCCGGCACGGGCTGACCCGGGTGGTGGTCGACCCGGTGATGGTGGCGAAGAGCGGCGACCGGCTGCTGGACCGCGATGCCGTGGCGGCGCTGCGCGAGGAGCTGCTGCCGCTGGCCGAGGTGGTCACTCCGAACCTGCCGGAGGCCGCCGACCTGCTGGGCCGCGCGCCGGCCGAACGGCGGGAAGAGATGCCGGAGATCGCCGCGGCGCTGCTGGCGCTCGGCCCCCAGGCCGTGCTGCTGAAGGGCGGCCATCTGGAGGAGACGGAGAGCCCGGACCTGCTGCTGTCGGCGGCCGGCTCCTTGACCCTGGTGGCCCCGCGCATCGCCACCCGCAACACCCATGGCACCGGCTGCACCCTGTCCGCCGCCATCGCGGCGCTGCTGCCGCAGCGGCCGGATCTCGAGACCGCGGTGCGCGAGGCGAAATCCTACCTGACTGGGGCGCTGGCCGCGGCCGACCGCCTGTCCGTCGGCGGTGGCCACGGCCCGCTGCACCATTTCCACCGCTGGTGGGGGTGACAAAAAAGGCGCCGGAGACCGGCGCCCTTTTGCAATCGGACGGCTGTTCCGCTCACCCGACCTTGTTCTTGTTGTAGACGTCGAAGGCGACGGCGGCGAGCAGGACCAAGCCTTTGATCACCATCTGCAGGTCGATGCCGAGGCCGAGGATCGACATGCCGTTGTTCATCACGCCCATGATGAAGGCGCCGATCACCACGCCGGTGATCTTGCCGACGCCGCCCGAGGCCGAGGCGCCGCCGATGAAGCAGGCGGCGATGGCGTCGAGCTCGAACTGGTTGCCGGCCTGCGGCACCGCCGAGGTCAGGCGCGCCGTGGTGATCAGACCGGCCAGCGCCGACAGCACGCCCATGTTGATGAAGGTCAGGAACACCAGCCGCTCGGTGTTGATGCCGGACAGCTTGGCCGCCTTCTCGTTGCCGCCCACGGCGTAGATCCGGCGGCCGATGGTGGTGCGGGTGGTGACGAAGGCGTAGAGCACCACCAGCACGCCCATCAGGATCAGGATGTTCGGCAGGCCGTTATAGGTGGCCAGCAGGTAGCCGAGGCCGGCCAGCGCCACCACCGTGGCGACGTTCTTGATGACGAAGAACAGCAGCGGCTCCTGCTCCACCCCGTGCTGGATCTCGCTGCGCCGCTTCTTGACGTTGAACCAGACCAGGATCAGCGGCACGGCCAGGCTGATCAGCAGCGTGGTGATCCAGACCTTGCCGTTGCCGGTGAACAGCTCCGGCATCGAGCCGAACGGCTCGGCGATGAAGCCCGAGGACATCTTCTGGAAATCGGCCGGCACCGGCCCGGCGCGCTCGCCGTTCAGCACCATGATACAGAGGCCGCGGAAGGCCAGCATTCCCGCCAGGGTGACGATGAAGGATGGGATCTTGCGGTAGGCGATGAAATAGCCCTGGGCCGCGCCGATCACCGCGCCCAGCACCAGGCAGGCGATGGCGGTGAGCCAGGGATCCACCCCCTGCCACACCATCAGGGCGCCGCCGACCGCGCCGACGAAGCCGGCGATCGACCCGACCGACAGGTCGATATGGCCGCTGACGATGACCAGCAGCATGCCGAAGGCCAGCACGATGACATAGGCGTTCTGCTGGATCAGGTTGCTGAGGTTCAGCGGCGTGAACAGCCGGCCGTCGGTCGCGAACTGGAAGAAGACCATGATCGCGACCAGCGAGAGCAGCATCGCGTATTCGCGGATGTTGTTCTTCAGGAACTCGCCGATCCGGCTGTTCGCGCGAGTCTGCAGGGCGGTGGTGTCGGTGGTCATTGCCTTGGTCCCTAGACCCGTTCCTTCGAGCGCATGATCGCCCGCATGATGCTTTCCTGAGAGGCTTCCTTCGCCGGCATCTCGGCGACGAAGCGGCCCTCGTTCATGACGTAGATCCGGTCGGACATGCCCAGGAGCTCCGGCATCTCCGACGAGATCATGATGACGCCCTTACCGGCCGCCACCAGCTGGTTGATGATGGTGTAGATCTCGTATTTGGCGCCCACGTCGATGCCGCGGGTCGGCTCGTCGAGGATCAGCACCTCGGGCCCCGCGAACAGCCACTTGCTCAGCACCACCTTCTGCTGGTTGCCGCCGGACAGGTTGACCGTCCGCTGCTGCACGCCGGAGGAGCGGATGTTGAGCTTGCGCCGGTAGTCGGTCGCGACCCCGAGCTCGCGCATGTCGTCGATGACGCCGCGGCGGGCCACGCCGGGCAGATGCGCCAGCGGTATGTTGTGCTGGATCGAATCGATCAGCACCAGCCCCAGCGACTTGCGGTCCTCGGTGACATAGGCCAGGCCGGCGGCGATCGCCTTCGGCACGGTGCCGAGGTCGACCGCCTGGCCGCGCATCGTCGCCGTGCCGGTGATCTTCTGGCCGTAGGACTTGCCGAAGACGCTCATGGCGAACTCGGTCCGCCCGGCGCCCATCAGCCCGGCGATGCCCACCACCTCGCCGGCGCGGACATGCAGGTCGACACCCTTGATCATCTGCCGGTCGGCATGCAGCGGGTGATAGACGCTCCAGTTCTTCACCGCGAACAGCGTCTCGCCCAGCTTCGGCTCGCGCTCGGGATAGCGGTCGGTCAGGTCGCGTCCGACCATGCCCTTGATGATGCGGTCCTCGTTGACCGCGCCGCCCTGCGCATCGAGCGTTTCGATGGTCGAGCCGTCGCGCAGGATGGTGATCGAATCCGCGACCTTGGTGATCTCGTTCAGCTTGTGCGAGATCAGGATCGAGGAGATGCCCTGGCGCTTGAACTCCAGCAGCAGCTCCAGCAGCGCGTCGCTGTCGCTCTCGTTCAGGCTGGCCGTCGGCTCGTCGAGGATCAGGAGCTTCACCTCCTTCGACAGCGCCTTGGCGATCTCGACCAACTGCTGCTTGCCGACGCCGATATTGGTGACCAGCGTCGCCGGGTTTTCCTTCAGACCGACCTTGGCCAGCAGCGCCCGGGACCGGGTCAGCGTCTCGTTCCAGTCGATGACGCCGCGCTTCGCCACCTCGTTGCCGAGGAACAGGTTTTCGGCGATCGACAGGAGCGGCACCAGCGCCAGCTCCTGATGGATGATGATGATGCCGGCTTCCTCGCTGTCGGCAATCGAGCGGAACTGCCGTTCCTTCCCTTCGAACCGGATCTCGCCTTCGTAGGAGCCGTGGGGGTAGACGCCGGACAGAACCTTCATCAGCGTCGACTTGCCGGCGCCGTTCTCGCCGACCACGGCATGGATCTCGCCGCGCCTGACCGCGAGATTGACGTTGCTGAGCGCCTTCACGCCCGGGAACGTCTTGGTGATCCCGCGCATCTCCAGGATCGTATCAACGGGGGTAACTGTATCCACCTCAGGGCTCCGCTCGCCACGGGCGCCAGCCTGCCGCTTGCCCGCGGCAGACGCAAGGACAGGGCCCCGCGCCCGGAGGCACGGGGCCCTGAGGGCACGTCAGATTACTTCAGCTGGTCGGCGGTGTAGTAGCCGCTGTCGACCAGGACCTTCTGGACGTTGTCCTTGGTCACCGGCACCGGCGTCAGCAGGTAGGACGGCACCACCTTGACCCCGTTGTTGTAGGTCTTGGTGTCGTTGACCTGCGGCTCCTTGCCGCCCATCACGGCGTCGATCATGTCGACGGTGACCTTGGCGAGGTCGCGGGTGTCCTTGAACACGGTGGAGTACTGGTCGCCGGCGAGGATCGACTTGACCGACGGCACCTCGGCGTCCTGGCCGGAGACGAAGGGCAGCGGCCGGTCGCCCGAGCCGTAGCCGACCGCCTTGAGCGAGGCGATGATGCCCATCGACAGGCCGTCATAGGGCGACAGCACCGCGTCGACCTTCTTGTCGCCGTAATAGGCCGACAGCAGGTTGTCCATCCGGGCCTGGGCGGTGTTCGGGTCCCAGCGCAGGATGCCGACCTTGTCCATGCCCATCTGGCCGCTGGGGATCACCACCTTCTTGCTGTCGATGTAGGGCTGCAGCACCGACATCGCGCCGTTGTAGAAGAAGAAGGCGTTGTTGTCGTCCGGCGAGCCGCCGAACAGCTCGACGTTGAACGGGCCCTTGCCGTCCTTCAGGCCGAGGGCGTCGACCAGCGAGCCGGCCTGCAGGACGCCGACCTGGAAGTTGTCGAAGGTGGTGTAGTAGTCGACATTCGGCGTGTCGCGGATCAGGCGGTCATAGGCGATGACCTTGATCCCGGCGTCATGCGCCTGCTGCAGCACCGAGGTCAGGGTGGTGCCGTCGATCGCGGCGATCACCAGCACCTTGGCGCCCTTGGTGACCATGTTCTCGATCTGCGACAGCTGGGTCGGGATGTCGTCGCCCGCATACTGCAGGTCGGCGTCGTAGCCCTTGGCCTGCAGCGACTTGACCATGTTGTCGCCGTCGGCGATCCAGCGCGCCGAGGTCTTGGTCGGCATCGACACGCCGACGAGGCCCTTGTCGGCCGCCTGCGCGGACAGCGCGAAGGCGGACAGCCCCAGCGCCAGCGCGGTGATGGATGTGATCAGCTTCACCGTTTTCTCCCTCTGCTCTCTTCTGCCCCGGGACTTGCCGTTCGGGTGTGGTCCCGGCGCGCTGTTGCCGCATGACGGCAGATGATGCCGCAGCCACCCCGGCCGTTCCGGCCGGGCCGCCCGTGACTGTGGCATCGATGGTGGTCCGGCGCCGGCAGGACCGCGAGGCGCCGATCGGCGGGCGAGCCTCCGCGCGCGCTCCTCACGGAACGCCGCTCAACCTCCCGCCGGACGATCAAGCCCGACGCCTCGTCGATGTGGTGAAATCCATAAGCTCCTCCCTGTGAAGCGCGACTGCGACGCCTTGTGGCTGTTGGGGGGCCGGTTCGGCCGATCCAATCCTCATACAATTTGGCGTAATCTCTCGCCACGTCGCCGCGCTGTCAAGCGCCGCGGCCGAGGCATGGTAATCGATTGAATTAGCTGGGGCAGCGGGTTGTTCTAGGTCCCCTCTACAGCCCGTCGCTGCCGCAAGCTGTCTCGAATGACGGCCAGGAGTGGGCGGTCGAGGCAATCAAGAGCTAGACAGATCGGACAGAGGCAGGGTGGCGACCGTCTCGACCATGTCTGGAAAGCAGCGGAGCAGCGTCACCGCCGCGACGCGGCCGTGGAGGATGCGCCCTTGCCGACGGATCTCTTCGGCCACCGACGCGGCCGACGCCGCATCCGGAACCCGAGCGACCGTGACATGCGGGTGATAGGGCAGGTCGCGACGGAGCGCCGGCTCCAACGGGCCTGAGTAGAGGTGGTCATGAAGCGCCATGAGGGCTTCGCCGCCATCGTCGGGCAGCAAGAAGACGTAGTGGCTCGAGGTCTGGTCGTCCGACGCCGGCGCGACGGAGTGGAAGTCGATATTGAACGACGCAACGCCCTGCAGCCGGCCCCGGACATGGTCGAGCATCGCCGACTCCGGCAGCAGGCCGGTCGGAAACACCAGGGTCGCATGCGCGTCGATCATCGCCGCCTTGGCGGCATCGTGCTCCCGACGGATCGCCTCGATCCACTCGCGGTCCGCATCGGACCAGAGTGGATAGCCGACCACTGCGAGCCTGACGCCGTCGTCCATCTTGCCCTCCAGCCGTTGCCCGAACCGTAGCCGCCTTCCCGCCGCCGCAAAACCCGGCTAAAGCTCGCGCCCATGTCCCTGCTCCGCGGCATGGCGACGGTCGGAGGGCTGACGGCCGTCAGCCGCATCGCCGGATTCGCCCGCGATATCCTGACCGCCTCGCTGCTGGGCGCGGGGCCGATGGCCGACGCCTTCGTGATCGCGGTCAAGCTGCCCAACCTGGCCCGGCGCCTGTTCGCCGATGGCGCCTTCATGGTCACCTTCGTGCCGCAATACGCGGCCGAGCGCGGCGAGAACGGCCGAGCCGCCGCGCTGGCCTTCGCCGGTGAGGTGCTGGCCGCCCTGCTGGCGGTGCTGATCCCGCTGACCCTGCTGGCCCTCTTGGCCATGCCTGCCATCCTGGCGGTGATCGCCCCCGGCTTCGTCGCCGACCCGGTGCGCGAGGCGCTGGCGCTGGACTATGCCCGGCTGGCCTTCCCCTATCTGCTGCTGATGTCGGCCGCCGCCCTGCTGGGCGGCGTGCTGAACGCGCAGGAGAAGCTGGCCCCCTTCGCCGCCGCGCCGATCCTGTTCAACCTGGTGCTGATCGCGGCCCTCTTGTTCGGCACCCATCTGGCCGGGTCGCCCGGCCGGGCGCTGGCAATCGGCGTCACCCTGTCCGGCATCGTCCAGCTGGCCTGGCTGGCCCTGGCCTGCCGCCGCCACGGCGTGCCGGTGCGGCTGATGCCGCCGCGGATCGGGCCGCGGCTGCGCCGGCTGGTGGTGCTGATGGGGCCGGGCGCGATCGGCACCGGCATCACCCAGATCCAGATGGTGCTGAACACGCTGGTCGCCAGCTTCCTGCCGGCCGGCGCGGTCAGCGCGCTCTACTACGCCGACCGGCTGACCCAGCTGCCGCTCGGTATCGTCGGCATCGCCCTGGGCACCGCCCTCCTCCCCACCCTGACCCGGCTGCTGGTCGAGAACCGGGCCGAGGATGTGGCGGCGACGCAGAGCCGGGCGATCGAATATGGGCTGCTGCTGGGCCTGCCCGCCGCCACCGGTCTGATCCTGCTGGCCGGGCCGATCGTGCATGGGCTGTTCGAGCGCGGCGCCTTCGGGCCGGCGCAGACGGTGGCGGTGGCCGGGGCGCTCGGCGCCTATGCCGCCGGCATCCCGGCCTACATCCTGATCCGGGTGTTCTCGACCTTGTGCTTCGCCCGGCAGGACACGGCGACCCCGATGCGCACCGCGCTTGTCGCCACCGCCCTGGCCGTGGCCGGCGCCGTGCTGCT
>NZ_JANX01000316.1 GCF_000767795.1 Inquilinus limosus MP06
AGAGGCAAACGCTTCGCACCGGAGAGGCCCGTTATCGTCATCGGGTCACTCCCGCGTCCCGCGCGACTGCACGCGATAGCCGGTGCCGCGCAGGGTGACGATGTCGATATCGGCGCCCTCCAGCTTGCGGCGGACGCGGGAGACCAGCAGCTCCAGCGCATTGACCGAGACATCGGCTTCGTCGCCGAACAGCTGGGTCATCAGCCGGTCCTTGGCCGCGACCTGGCCGGCGCGGGCCAGCAGGATCTCCAAGAGGCGGAACTCGCGGCGACCGAACTCGACATGCTGGCCGGCGACGGTGACGGCCTGGCCGGCCAGGTCGAGCGTGACGTTGCCGTGCGCGACGGTGCTGCTGGTCTGTCCGGCCGGGCGGCGCAGCAGGGCGCGCAGCCGCGCCTCCAACTCGCGCAGGTCGAAGGGCTTGACCAGGTAGTCGTCGGCGCCGAGGTCGAGGAGGCCGACCTTGTCGTCGATCTCCGACCGGGCGGTGACGACCAGCACCGGGGCGTCCATCCCGCGCCGGCGCAGGTCGCGCAGCACGGCGAAGCCGTCCTGGCCCGGCAGCATGATGTCCAGCAGCACGGCATCGAAGGCGTCGTGGCCGGCGGACTCGACCGCGGCCAGCCCGTCGCGCACCCATTCCACCGAATGGCCGGATTTGCGCAGCCGGTTCTCCACCGCCTCCCCGAGATCGGGATTGTCTTCGACCAGAAGGATCCGCATCCGCTCTTCTTGTCGGAAAGAATGGGGCGCGGCAAGTCGAGCCGGAGAGATCCTGGTGTTGCCTCTCCCGCCCCAACGCCGTCATTGCGAGCGCAGCGAAGCAATCCATCGGGCAGCAAGAGCGGAGGCATGGATTGCTTCGTCGGCTTCGCCTCCTCGCAATGACGTGAAAGAGAGTTCGCGAGGAAGGCAACGCAAGGAGTCAGCCCGCCGCCTCGGACAGCAGCCACAGCCGCATCGCCGCGACCTTGCGGGTGTCCCACAGCTCCGGCGGCGCGACGATGTGGAAGCCGCGGGCGGGCGGGAGGCTGATGCCGAGGTCCGGCGCCGCCAGCTGCCCGGCCCGCAGCTCACGCTCGACCAGCGGGCGGGGCACCAGGGCGATGCCCTGACCCAGCAGCGCCGCCTCGATCGCGTGCAGCGTGTGGCTGAAGCGGACGCCGCGGCGGGCCTCGGCCTCGTCGCGGCCGGCGGCGCGGTACCATTCGCCCCACAGGAAATGGGAATCGTGCAGCAGCGGCACCCGGGTGCCGAGATCGGCCGGGTCGAGCGTGCCGCCGGCCCGGCACAGTGCCGGGCTGCACACCGCCACCGGGTCGGCCGGGAACAGCAGCTGCGCGGACAGGCCGGCATCGACGCGGGTGCCGTAGCGGATGGCGATGTCGACGCCGTCGCGGCGGAAATCGACCAAGTCGTTGGAGGCGGAGAGGCGGACATCGATGCCCGGATGACGGCGGGTGAAGCCGTCCAACCGCGGCACCAGCCAGCGCGACACGAAGCTGGGCGTGGCGCTGACCGTCAGCACCTCGGCCTGCTGCATGATCCGCTCGGCGGCGTCGGCGATCAGGCGGAAGGCCTGCTCGACCGGCGGCAGCAGGGCCTCGCCGGCCGGGGTCAGGGCCAGGCCGCGGGCATGGCGCTCGAACAGCGGGGCACCCAACGCCTGCTCCAGCCCGCGCACCTGCTGGGCCACGGCGCTTTGGGTCACGTTCAGTGCCTCGGCCGCCGCCCGGAAGCTGAGATGCCGGGCCGCGGCGCGGAAGGCGCGCAGGCCGTTCAGCGGCGGCAGCCGGTCGGCGAGCATGTAGTTTTCCTGCAGCCTGGGTGAAGAACTTCCCGTTTGTCCCTTCGGCCCGGCGGGCGCATCTGTCAAGCAGGCGCGACAAGGAGACTGAAGCATGGGCACGACCGAACGGGTGGCGATCGTCACCGCCGCGAGCAAGGGGATGGGCGCCGCGATCGCGCGCGAGCTGGCCCGGCGCGGCTACAGGCTGGCGCTGTTCGCCACCTCCGACGCGGTGACCGCGCTGGCACAGGAACTGGGCGGCATCGCCGTGCAGGGATCGGTGACCGAGCCGGCGGACCTGCAGCGCCTGGTCGATGCGACGCTGGAGCGCTGGGGCCGGATCGACGCGCTGGTCAACAACACCGGCCATCCGCCGAAGGGCGACCTGCTGGCCATCCCGGACGCCGACTGGCATCTCGGTCTCGACCTGATCCTGGTCAATGTCGTGCGGCTGGCCCGGCTGGTGACGCCGACGATGGAGCAGGCGGGGAAGGGCGCCATCGTCAACATCTCCGCCTTCGGCGCGGCGCAGCCGGGCGCGGCCTTCCCGGTGTCGTCGGTGCTGCGGGCCGGGCTCTCGGCCTTCACCAAGCTCTATGCCGACCGCTACGCTGAAGCCGGGATCCGCATGAACAGCGTGCTGCCCGGCTTCATCGACAGCTATCCGGAGAAGCCGGAGCTGATCGCCCAGATTCCGGCGAAGCGCTTCGGCACGGTCGAGGAGATTGCGGCCACCACCGCCTTCCTGCTGTCCGACGAGGCCGCCTACATCACCGGCCAGAACCTGCTGGTCGATGGCGGGCTGGTGAAGGGGATCTGAGCGAGCAACCCGCCCCTACTGTCATCCTCGGGCTTGACCCGAGGATCCAGGGGCCACCAAGAGCTGTTCTTGAAAGCCCCTGGATTGCCGGGTCAAGCCCGGCAATGACAGGAAAAGGGCGGGACGACCTCAGCCGATATCCGCCGAGACGATCTTCTGCACCCCGGCCGCGGTCATCGCGGTCCAGGCCTTGGCCAGCGACCCTTCGGTGTCGATGCCGCGGCAGGCGTCGTCGATGACGAAGGCCTCGAACCCGGCCTTGCGGGCGTCGATGGCGCTGTAGCAGACGCAGAAATCGGTGGCGACGCCGACCGCGAAGACCCGGCGGATGCCGCGTTCCTTCAGGTACCCGGCCAGGCCGGTGGGCGTGCCGTCGGCCTCGTTGAAGGCGGAGTAGCTGTCGACCGTCGGATGGTAGCCCTTGCGGATCACCAGCTCCGCCGTCGGCAGCTTGAGGCCGGCCGACAGCTCCGCGCCGCCGGTGCCCTGGACGCAATGGTCGGGCCACAGCACCTGGTCGCCATAGGGCAGCTTGACGGTGTCGAACGGCTTGGCGCCGGGATGGGCCGAGGCGAAGGAGACATGGCCCGGCGTGTGCCAATCCTGGGTCGCGACGATGTTGGGAAAGCGCGTCGCCAGGGCGTTGATCACCGGCACCACCTTGTCGCCGTCGGCGACCGCCAGGCTGCCGCCGGGCAGAAAGCAGTTCTGCACGTCGATGACCAGCAGCACGTCGGCGTCGCCCGGCGTGATGGTCGCGGCGGCGGCGATGCCGGGCCGCAGCCAGGCGCTCGCGGCGACGGCACCGGCAGCGGTCAGGAATGTACGGCGGCCGATCCGGGACATAATTTCCCCCTCCGTGTCTGGTAATGCCGGAAGGCTGACATGGAGAGGGAGAGGTAACAAGTCCTAAAGCTGGAGCGTCAGGCTGCCTTCGCCGCCTGGCTGCGCGCCGGCGTCTCGCTCTTGTTCCGGTTGGCCTCGCGCACCTCCGCATCCGTCATCGGGCGGGCGGCGAGGCGGCCGGCGATGACGCTGACCGCCATCAGCTGGAAGAAGTGGAACACCATCACCGGCGCCAGCACCAGGCCGAGCTGCGGCGTGGCGCCGAACATCAGCCGGGCCAGCGGCACGCCGGTCGCCAGCGACTTCTTCGAGCCGCAGAAGGTGGCGGCGATGGTGTCCGGCAGGTCGAAGCCGACCAGGCGGCAGACGCCCCACATGATGGCGAAGGCGATGCCGAACAGCAGCACCACGCCGACCACGATCTCGACCAGCACGATCGGGTCCTGCTGCGACCAGATGCCGGACGCCATGGAATCGGCGAAAGAGCCGTAGACGATCGCCAGGATGATCACCCGGTCGGCCATCTTGATCCGGGCGTAGTGCCGGGTGGCCCAGGCGGCGAGCAGCGGCCGCACCAGCTGGCCGAGCACGATCGGCAGCACCACCAGCAGCGCCACCTTCAAGAGCACCGGGCCCAGCGGCATCGAGGTCCCCTGGCTGTGGGTGTACCAGGCCATCATCAGCGGCGTGATCAGCACGCCGATCAGGCTGGACAGGGTGGCGTTGAAGATCGAGGCCGGCAGGTTGCCGCGCGCCAGCGAGGTCATCGCCACCGAGGAGGAGATGGTCGAGGGCAGCACGGCGAGGAAGAAGAAGCCCAGCAGCAGGCCGGGCTCGATCCAGCCCTTGCCGATCGCGCCGGCGCCCAGCACCAGGGCCGGGAACAGGATGAAGGTGCCGGCGGTGGCCAGCAGGTGCAGCCGCCAATGCGACGCGCCGGCCCGCATCTTCTCCGGCGCCAGGGTCAGGCCGTAGAGGAAGAAGACGACGGAGACGCCGTAGGTGGAGATCCAGTCCCAGTGGAGGGGGCCGCCCGTGACGCCCGGTGTGGGCCAGAGACACGCCGCGAGGGCGACGAGGGGAAGGGCGATCATGAACCAGTCGGGCTTAGCCCGGCGTGCCTTGCTCATCACACTCTCACGTCTTGCTCGGGTGACCCGTGCATTCCGTATACAAGATAGGACAGGACACGCCGGGACCACCCCTGATCCGGCATGGGTGTGTTGCAGTGCGGCAATGTGTTGCGGATGCGAAGGGAGGCGGGGCCGCGCCTCAGCCCACGCGCCAGAGGAAATACGGCCAGTCCGGCGTGTCGAAGGGCAGGGCGGTCCAGCGCGGCGCCTGCATCGCCCGGTCGCTGACCACGAGGCCGCCCGGCGCCATCAGCCGGTCGATCAGCTCTGCCAGCCAGCCGGCCTGGGCGGCGTCGCGTGCCTTGTCCTCGCTGCCGAAATCGGCATGGGCCAGGGCGGCGGGCGCGCGGCCGGACAAGGCCGGCAAGGTCTCGCGGAAATCGCCCAGCACCAGGTCGGCGCCGGCGGGCGCGGCATCCGCCGGGGCGTGCAGGTCACGGTCGAAGGCGATGATCGCGCGGTCCGGGAACAGCTTGCGCAAATGGCTGTAGGTGCGGCCCTTGCCCAGCCCGATCTCCAGGACCGGGCCGGGCAGGCCCCGGATCTCCTCCGCCGCCCGCTCCAAGGCCCGGCGCTGGGTGGTCAGGCGGGCGATCATGCGGTCGAGGCGGCTGTCCATCGGATCCTCCATGCGGTCCTGTGATCTACGCCGCGGGCGGCCGTCTTGCAAAGGGGCCGACGCCAGGCCGGACTTGGCTTCCCGCCGTCCGGCTTGGTAAGGAAGGCACGACGCCCCGGCCGCCCGGAGGCCGCAGCGAAAGGACCGACATGCTCGACCGCCGTACCCTGCTGAAGCTGGCCGCCGCCACCCAGATGTTCGGGATGTTCGGAGGGGCCTCGGCCCTGGCCGCGCCGCCGGCCGGGCTGCGCTACGGCGATGCCGGGCCGTTCTCCTACGACGCGCTGAAGAACCGCGCCCGGACCATGGCCGCCGGGCCCTACGCCCCGCCGCCGCGGCCGGACCCGGCGATCGTGGAATCGATCGACTACGACGCCCATGGCAAGCTGAAGTACAAGCCGGAATATGCCCTGTACGGCGACGGCCAGCCCGGCGCCTATCCGGTCACCTTCCAGCATGTCGGCCGGTTCTTCCCGAAGACCGTGAAGATGCATGCGGTCGACCCCGCCGCCGGCACGGCGCGCGAGATCCTGTACGATCCGCAGTATTTCACCGTCGGCCCGGACAGCCCGGCCGCCAAGCTGGCGCCGGAGCCGTCGGCCTTCGCCGGCTTCTGGATCCAGGAGGCCAAGGACAAGGGCGACTGGAAGACCGAGGAGCCCTGGGTGGCGTTCCTCGGCGCCTCCTATTTCCGCGCCAAGGGCGAGCTCGGCCAGGTCGGGCTGTCGGCGCGCGGCATCACCATCACCCCGGGCTCGGGCGGGCCGGAGGAGTTCCCGGACTTCATCGGCTACTGGTTCGAGCCCGCCGGGTCCGACGCCGACGCGGTGACGGTCTATGCGTTGCTGGACGGGCCCAGCCTGACCGGCGCCTACCGCTTCCTGATGCGCCGCACCGCCGGCGTGGTGATGGATGTCGAGACCACGCTGTTCCTGCGCCAGCCGGTCGAGCGGCTGGGCGTGGCGCCGCTGACCTCGATGTTCTGGTACTCCGAGACCGTGAAGAAGACCGCGATCGACTGGCGGCCGGAGGTGCATGACAGCGACGGGCTGGCGATGTGGACCGGCGGCGGAGAGCACATCTGGCGGCCGCTGAACAACCCGGCGCGGATCGTGATCTCCAGCTTCTCCGACCAGTCGCCGAAGGGTTTCGGCCTGCTGCAGCGCGACCGCAACTTCGACCACTACCAGGACGGCGTGCGCTACCACCTGCGTCCCTCGGCCTGGGTCGAGCCGCTCGGCGACTGGGGCCGCGGCCAGGTGCAGCTGGTCGAGCTGCCGACCGACGACGAGATCCATGACAACATCGTCGCCTACTGGCACCCGGAGGCGCCGACCAAGGCCGGCGACGAGCTGCCCTTCGCCTACCGCATCCACTGGCTGGCGGACGAGCCCTATCCGACCGACTTGGCCCGGGTGGTGGCGACGCGGCTCGGCCGCGGCGGCCAGCCCGGCCAGCCACGCCCCGAGGGCGTGCGCAAGTTCATGGTCGAGTTTCTCGGCGGCCCGCTCGTCAACCTGCCCTTCGGGGTGAAGCCGGAGCCGGTGTTCTGGGCCTCGCGCGGCACCTTCTCCTCCTACACCCTGATGGAGGCGGTGCCGGACGACGTGCCGGGCCACTGGCGCGTCCAGTTCGACCTGGCGGTCGACGGCGACGACCCGGTCGAGATGCGCCTGTTCCTGAAGGTCGGCGACCAGGTGGCGTCCGAGACCTGGCTGTTCCAGTACCGCCCCTTCGTGTCGGACGCCCGGCCGGTGGGGAACTGAGCGGGAAGCGGCCGGGCTACAGCGCCTGGCCGCCGTCCTTGCCGTCGGGCCACCAGATGCGCCAGTCGCGCTGGCCGACGCGGCAGGCGATGCCACCGCCGCTGCGCGGGCCGTCCGGGCCCTCGACCGCCTCGACGAATTCGCGGCAGAAGCGGCCGGACGCGTCGATGAAGGTCGAGACCGGGCGGACCCGGCCGGTCGATGCCCCGTCGCGCCACGGCGTCTCGACCCCGTTCGGCGCCTGCTCCAGCACCTCGGCCCGCCGTGCCTCG
>NZ_JANX01000317.1 GCF_000767795.1 Inquilinus limosus MP06
GGTGGAGGAGCTGGCGGACCCGACCGCCCACGCCGAGGTGCTGGCGATCCGCGAGGCCGGCCGGCTGCGCGGCCGGCCGCGGCTGCCCGACTGCGACCTCTATGTCACGCTCGAGCCCTGCGCCCTGTGCGCCGGCGCCATCTCCTTCGCCCGCATCCGCCGGCTGGTCTTCGCCGCCCCGGATCCGAAGGGCGGCGCCGTGCTGCACGGCCCGCGCTTCTTCGAGCAGAAGACCTGCCACCATCGCCCGCAGGTGGAGCAGGCGCCGGGCGCGGAGGAGGCGGGCGAGCTGCTGCGGGCGTTCTTCCGGGCCAGGCGGTAGAACCACCTTCCGCCATTTCTACCGTCATCCCCGCGAAAGCGGGGATCTCTTCGAAGTATCGTCGGATCGAGATTCCCGCTTTCGCGGGAATGACGAGGGGAGGGAGTGGCCTGGCGCCTAAACCTCCGCCTCGCCCTTCAGCACCGGCACGCAGCCGCCGCCGACGGTGGAGCGGATGCCGTCCGCGGCGCGGCGGGCGGCCACGTGCAGCAGGCTCGGGCGGCCCATCTCCACGCCCTGCACGATCTCGGCCTGCCCGGCCTCGGCGCCGGACAGCGACAGCAGCAGGGCGCCCAGCGTGGCGTTGGCGCTGCCGGTCGCCGGATCCTCATAGGTGCCGGACAGCGGCGCGAACATCCGGGCGCGGAGGCGGGCACCGTCGGGCGCCGCGATGTCCGGCGCCGCCGGGTCGCGGGCATAGAGATGCAGCGACAGGCGCCGCTCCACCTTCGGGAACTGCTCCTGCGTGCGGCGGAAGGCGGCGATGTCCGGGGTGGCGCGGGTCAGCGCCTCGCCCGTCACCTCGGCCAGCACGAAGGGGATGCCGACCGAGGCCAGAACCGGCTGATGCGCCTTGGTGATCACGTCTGACGGGGAGATGCCGGCGCAGGCGGCGATGGCCTCGGCCGGCAGCTCCAGCAGCGTCGACAGCGGCTGCGGCGCCGCGATCACCGCGCCGGTGACGGCCCCGGCGGCGTCGCGCTCGACCCGCACCTCGACCAGGCCCGACAGCTCCTCGAACAGCAGCACGCCGTCGCGGTCCAGCCCGTGCCGGGCCAGGACGCAGCCGGTGCCGACATTGGGATGGCCGGCGAAGGGCATCTCGTATGTGCGGTTGAAGATCCGCACCCGCGCCGTGTGCGCCGGGTCCTCCGGCGGCAGCACGAAGGTCGTCTCGCTCAGGTTGAACTCGGCCGCCAGCGACTGCATCTCGGCGTCCGACAGGCCGCGCGCATCCGGGAACACCGCCAACTGGTTGCCGCCGAAGCGGCGGTCGGTGAACACGTCCACGGTCTCGAAGGCGAAGCGGCGCATCACAGCCTCCCGGCAGGGTTGAGAGGCCAGTCTTGACAGGGGTTTGCCCTTTGGCAAAGTGCCGAAATGTACCCAGCCAATCTCTTCCGCGCTTTGGCCAATGAGCGCCGCCTGCAGATCCTGGACTGGCTGAAGGATCCGCGCGCGCATTTCCCGCCCCAGGCCGATGGCGACCTGGTGGAGGACGGGGTCTGCGGCCTGTTCATCGCCGACAAGCTCGGCATCAGCCAGCCGACGCTGAGCGAGCATATGCGCGTGCTGGTCCAGTCCGGCCTGGTGGTGCCGAAGCGGATCAGGCAATGGACCTTCTACAAGCGCGACGAGGACCAGATCCGCGCCGCCCGCGCGATGGTCGAAACTCTCTGAGGCTTTCCGCCGGGCGCTCCCGTGCCTATCTTCCAGGCAATCCGACACCAAGGCCGACCGATGTTCCAGACCGCACGCCCCGACCCCGCCTTGCCGAAGGCCGAGGCCTATCACGACCTGCTGTCCCAGGCGGAGGGGCTGTTCCACGGCGAAACCGACGCGATCGCCAATGCCGCCAACCTCTCGGCGCTGATCTATCACGGCCTGCCCGACCTGAACTGGGCCGGCTTCTACCTGCTGCGCGGCGAGGACGAGCTGGTGCTGGGGCCGTTCCAGGGCAAGCCGGCCTGCATCCGCATCCCGCTCGGCCGGGGCGTCTGCGGCACGGCGGCGGCGCGGCGGGAAGTGGTGCTTGTGCCGGATGTGCACGCCTTCCCCGGCCACATCGCCTGCGACGCCGCCTCGCGCTCCGAGCTGGTGGTGCCGCTGGTGCGCGATGCCCGGGTGCTGGGGGTGATCGACCTCGACAGCCCGCTGCCGAACCGCTTCGACGCCGAGGACCAGGCCGGGATCGAGGCGCTCGCGGCGCTGTGGGTGACGGCGAGCGCCGCCTGACCGGCGACATCGGCTCTCCCCCTCCCTCTCTCCCAGGAGAGGGAAAGGAGGGCGGCGCTCCGATCACCTCTCCTTGGGGAGAGGTCGAAATCGCATAGCGATTTCGGGTGAGGGGGCAGCTCCAGCCTATGCGTACCGCGCCTGCCTCAACTCTTGTCGTACCGGATCTCGACAACCTCGGCGGTCTCGATTCCTCCCGGGGCGCGGACTTCGACCACGTCGCCCTCCTGCGCCCGCATCAGGGCGCGGGCGAGGGGGGAGATCCAGCTGATCTCGCCCTCCTCCGGCCGGGTCTCGTCGATGCCGACGATGCGCACGGTGCGCTCGCGGTCGTGGCCGTCGACATAGGTGACGGTGGCGCCGAAATAGACCCGGTCGCGGTTGGTCTGGCGCGCCGGGTCGACCACCTCGGCGATCTCCAGCCGCTTGGTCAGGAACCGCACCCGGCGGTCGATCTCGCGCAGCCGCTTCTTGCCGTAGATGTAGTCGCCATTCTCCGACCGGTCGCCGTTGCCGGCGGCCCAGGACACCACCTCGACCACCTTCGGCCGCTCGACCCGCCACAGCTGCTTCAGCTCGTCCTGCAGCCGCTGGAAGCCCTCGGGCGTGATGTAGTTCTTCGACCCCGCGGGCAGGGGCGCCGGCGCATCGTCCAGCTCCTCCTCGGTGTCGGTCTCTTTGGTGAAAGCCTTGCTCATCCGGGCAGTCTACGCCGATCGGGCCGCAGGTTTCAAAATTGGGTCAAACGGCGATGTCTCTCCGGCAGAACCCCTCCGGCCAGTCGATGCGGTCGACCGCCTGATAGGCGCGGGACCGGGCCTCGGCGATGTCGGCGCCCAGCGCGGTCACCGCCAGCACCCGGCCGCCCTGGGCGGTGACGGTGCCGTCGGCCTCGGCCCTGGTGCCGGCGTGGAAGACGATGGTGCCCGGCACCTGTCCGGCCTCGTCCAGCGCCCGGACCGGGCTGCCCTTCTTGTAGGAGCCGGGATAGCCGTTGGCCGCCATCACCACCGTCACCGCCGCCTCCGGCCGCCAGCGCAGGGTCAGGTGGCGCAGCGTGCCGTCGGCCGCCGCGATCAGGGCGGTGAGGAGGTCGGAGTTCAGCCGCGGCAGCAGTGTCTCGCATTCCGGGTCGCCGAAGCGGACATTGTGCTCGATCAGCTGCGGCCCGCGCTCGGTCAGCATCAGCCCGGCGAACAGGATGCCGCGGAACGGCATGCCCTCCGCCTCCATGGCCTTCAGCGTCGGCTGCACGATCTCGGCCATGATCCGGGCCTCGAGTTCCGGTGTCGCCAGCGGGTGCGGCGACACCGCGCCCATGCCGCCGGTGTTCGGGCCCTCATCGTTGTCATAGGCCCGCTTGTGGTCGCGGGCGGTGGCCAGCGGCAGAGCGGTCTCGCCGTCGCACAGGGCGAAGAAGCTCAGCTCCGGCCCGACCAGGCATTCCTCGACCACGATCGAGGCACCGGCGGCGCCGAAGCCGCCCTCGGTCAGCATCGTGTCGACGGCTTCCTGCGCCTCCTCGACCGTCTGCGCCACCACGACGCCCTTGCCCGCGGCCAGGCCGTCGGCCTTGACCACGATCGGCGCGCCCTCGATGGCGACATAGGCCTTGGCCTCCGTCGCGTCGGTGAAACGGCGGTAGCGCGCGGTCGGGATGTCGTATTTGGCGCAGAGATCCTTGGTGAAGCCTTTCGACCCCTCCAGCGCCGCGGCCGCGGCGGTCGGGCCGAAGGCCTTGATTCCCGCCGCTGTCAGCCGATCGACCAGCCCTGCCACCAGCGGCGCCTCGGGCCCGACCACGACGAAGTCGATCGCGTTCTCCTGTGCGAAGCGGACCAGCCCCTCGACATCCTCGGCCGCGATCGGCACGCAGGTCGCCTCCTTGGCGATGCCGGCATTGCCGGGCGCGCAGTAGAGGGTGGTGCAGAGGGGGGAGGCGGCGATCGCCCAGGCCAGGGCATGTTCGCGGCCGCCGCCGCCGACCAGAAGGATGCGCATCGAAGGACCCAGTCTCACTTGCTCGAACGGCAGGGGTTTAGCATGGTGGCCGCAGCATGACCGAGCAAAACGACACCCCCCCGGCCCCAGCCGGCCGCCCCGGCTCCAACCTGCCGGAATTCTCCATCGCCGAGCTGACCGGCGCGCTGAAGCGCACGATCGAGGGCGAGTTCGGCCTGGTTCGCGTGCGCGCCGAGATCGGCAAGGTCACCGTGCCGCGCTCCGGCCATGTCTACCTGACGCTCAAGGACGACAGCTGCACCCTCGAATCGGTGATCTGGAAGGGCCAGGTGCCGCGGCTGATGGTGCGGCCGGAGCAGGGGATGGAGGTCGTCTGCACCGGCCGGCTGACCATCTACGGCTCGCGCTCGCAGTACCAGATGGTGATCGAGCAGATGGAGCTGGCGGGCGAGGGCGCCATCCTCAAGATGCTGGAGGAGCGCCGCCGCCGCCTCGCCGCCGAAGGGCTGTTCGAGGCCGGGCGCAAGCGGCCACTGCCCTTCCTGCCGCGGGTGATCGGCGTCGTCACCTCGCCGACCGGTGCTGTGATCCGCGACATCCTGCACCGCCTGTCCGACCGCTTCCCGCGTCATGTCCTGGTCTGGCCGGTGGCGGTGCAGGGGGAGAGCGCGGCCGGCCAGGTGGCGGCGGCGATCGAGGGCTTCAATGCCCTCCAGCCCGGCGGACCGGTGCCGCGGCCGGACCTGCTGATTGTCGCCCGCGGCGGCGGCAGCCTGGAAGACCTGATGCCGTTCAACGAGGAGATCGTGGTGCGGGCGGCCGCAGCCAGCGCCATCCCGCTGATCTCCGCCGTCGGGCACGAGACCGACACCACGCTGATCGACTTCGCCTCGGACCGTCGCGCGCCCACTCCCACCGCGGCGGCGGAGATGGCGGTGCCGGTGCGGGCCGAGCTGCTGGGCCGGGTGCTGGACTGCGCCCGCCGGCTCGAATCCGGCACCGCCCGGCTGTTCGGCGAGCACCGCACCCGGCTGGACGCGCTGCGCCGCGGCCTGGGCGACCCGGCGCGGCTGATTGAGACGGCGATGCAGCGGCTGGACGACCGCGGCGAGCGGCTGGATCGCGCCGCGCTCGGCCGGGTCGAGCGCTGTCGCTCCTGGCTGGCCGAGCTCGGCGCCCGGCTGCCGCACCCCCGCCGCCAAGTGGCGGAGACGGCGCGGCACCTGTCCCAGCTCGGCGACCGCCTCGTTGCCTGCGGCAGCCGCCTGACCCATCGCCCGGGCGAACGCTTCCACACCCTGTCCGGCCGCTTCGGCCCCGATCCGGTGCTGCGTGCCCTGGCCGACCGCACCACGCGGCTGGCGGCGGCGGGACGGCTGCTGGAAAGCTACTCCTATGTCGACGTGCTGCGCCGCGGCTACGCCCTGGTGCTGGACCCGGCGACGGGCCATGCCCTGGGATCGGCGCAGGAGGCGACGCCCGGCCGGGCCGTGTCGATCCGCTTCCAGGACGGCGAGGTCCCGGCCGTGATCGGCGGCGGCAAGCCGCACCGGCCCGCCCGTGCGCCGGACCCGAAGCCCGAGCAGGGATCGCTGCTCTAGCTCCTTCTCCACCCCAGACCGCCGAGGCCCGATTGAGCGGAACATCCCCCAGCCCTGACCAGGGCCCGGCCCGCCAGCCGGTGCGCGCCGCGGCCGCCGCCTTCATCGGCACCGCGGTCGAGTTCTACGATTTCTACGTCTACAGCCTGGCCGTGCCTCTGGCGTTGGGACCGCTGTTCTTCCCCAGCGACGACCCCTTCGTCAGCACGCTGGCGGCCTTCGGCACCTTTGCGGTCGGATTCATCGCCCGGCCGATCGGCGGCGTCGTCTTCGGCCATCTCGGCGACCGGCTGGGCCGCAAGAAGCTGCTGGTCTTCACCATGCTGCTGATGGGCTTCGCCACCATCGCCATCGGCTGCCTGCCGACCTATGCCCAGATCGGCGTCTGGGCGCCGATCCTGCTGGTGCTGCTGCGCATCCTGCAGGGCCTCGCCACCTCGGGCGAATGGGGCGGCGCCGTGCTGATGGCGGGCGAGCACGCGCCGGCCAAGCGGGTCACCTTCTTCGCCTCCTTCGCCCAGCTCGGCAGCCCCGCCGGGCTGCTGCTGGCGCTGCTGATGTTCCGGGCGATGACGCAGCTGGACCACGCCGACTTCATGGCCTGGGGCTGGCGCGTGCCGTTCCTGGCCGGGGTGGTGCTGCTGGGCGTCGGCTTCGCCATCCGCGCCAGCGTCAAGGAGACCCCGGCCTTCGAGGCGGTGGTGAAGCAGGGCGAGCGGGCCCGGATGCCGGTGGTCGAGGCGCTGCGCACCGCCTGGTACCCGATCCTGCTGGCGGCCGGCGTGTCGGTGCTGGGCACCGGCGGCTTCTTCTTCACCAATGTGTTCATGATCTCCTACACCACCAAATATGTCGGCATCCCGGAGCAGCTGATCCTCGACTGCCTGCTCTGGGTCACGGTGATCCAGTTCCTGTCGCAGCCGGTCTCCGCCATGCTGGCCGAGCGCATCGGCGAGGTCCGTTTCCTCAAGCTGGCGGCGTTCCTGGCGCTGCTGTCGCCCTATCCGATGTTCCTGCTGGTCGGCACCGGCCAGCCGCTGGCGATCGTGCTGGGCATCTCGCTGGCCATCGTCACCCTGTCCGGCGTCTATGCGGTGATGGCAGGCTTCATCAGCACCGCCTTCCCGGCGCGGCTGCGCTATTCCTGCATCTCGATGGGCTATCAGCTCGGCGTCACCGTCTCGGCCGGCGGCGCGCCGCTGCTGGGGGCGGTGATCGCGCAGAGATATGCCGGGCAGTGGCTGCCGCTGGCGCTGTTCTTCAGCCTGCTGGCGCTGGTGACGCTGGTCAGCGTCCATGTCTTCATGCTGTGGCGCCGCGGCTACGAGGCGCGGCAGGCGGCGGCGCAGCCGGCCTGAGGCCGGTCGGCCGGGACGGCGAGGGCCCAGCGCCGCGGCGGGTCC
>NZ_JANX01000318.1 GCF_000767795.1 Inquilinus limosus MP06
TGCAGCCCGACCGGCAGGTCGCCGACCACGGCGTCGACCGGCACCTCCAGGCTGTATTCACGCTCCAGCCGCTGCAGCTCGGCCCGCGCCCGGGACTTGCCGCCGGCCAGCAGCGCGCCGCCCTCGGCGCCCAGGATCACGTTCTCCAGCACCGTGAACGGCTCCACCAGCATGAAGTGCTGGTGCACCATGCCGATGCCGGCCGCGATCGCGTCGCTGGAGGAGGTGATGCGCTTCGGCTGGCCGTCGACCAGGATCTCGCCGCTGTCGGCCTCGTAGAAGCCGTACAGGATCGACATCAGGGTCGACTTGCCGGCCCCGTTCTCGCCGATGATGCCGTGGATCGTGCCGGGCGCGATGGTCAGCGACACGTCCTGGTTGGCCTTGACCGGGCCGAAGCTCTTGCTGATGCCGCGCAGCTCGATGGCCGGCGGGGCCCCGGTGGGGGCTCCGCCGACCGTCGCGGCGCGGGTCACGCCATCATTGCTCATCGCGGTGGGATGCCGCCGTCACATCGGGCAGGAATTGTCGGTGCGGTAGTCGACGACCTTGATCGAGCCGTCGATGATGCCCTTGGTCGCCGCGTCGACCTTTTCCTTCATCTCGGGCGTGACCAGCTTGGCGTTGTTCTCGTCGGCCGCCCAGCCCACGCCGTCCTCCTTCAGGCCCAGCACGTTCACGCCGGGCTTGAAGGTGCCGGCCTGGGCCGATTTGAAGACGTTGTAGGCGGCGACGTCGACACGCTTGACCATCGAGGTCAGGACCGAGCCGGGATGCAGCATGTTCTGGTTGCTGTCGACGCCGATCGACAGCTTCTTGGCGTCGGCGGCGGCCTGCAGCACGCCCAGGCCGGTGGCGCCCGCCGCGGCGTAGACGACGTCGGCGCCGCGGTCGAACTGGCTGCGCGCCAGCTCGCCGCCCTTGGTCGGGTCGTTCCAGGCGGCCGGGGTGGTGCCGGTCATGTTCTGCAGCACGGTGATCTTCGGGTCGGCGTAATGCGCGCCCTGGACATAGCCGCAGCCGAAGGCGCGGATCAGCGGGATGTCCATGCCGCCGACGAAGCCGACCGTATGGGTCTTCGACGCCATCGCGGCCAGGATGCCGACCAGGAAGGAGCCTTCCTGCTCCTTGAACACGATCGACTGGACGTTCGGCTTGTCGACCACCGCGTCGATGATCGCGAACTTGGCGTCCGGGAACTCGTCGGCCACGATCTCCAGCGCCGGGGCCTGGGCGAAGCCGACGGCGATGATGACGTTGGCGCCGTTCTCGGCCATGCGGCGCAGCGCCTGCTCGCGCTGGGATTCGTTGGTGACCTCGAACTCGGCGATCTTGATGCCGGTCTCGTCGGACCACTTCTTCGAGCCGTTGTAGATGCCTTCGTTGAAGGAGCGGTCGAACTTGCCGCCCATGTCGAAGACCACTGCCGGCTTCACCTCGTCGGCGAAGGCAGCCCCGGCCACGAGCGCCGTGGAGAGGGCGAGGGCGGAGAGAAGCTTTTTCATTGTTGGAAGACGCTCCCTGTCAAACCGAGTGTCAGAGGATATCTGCCATGCCCAAGGGGCGCCAGCACCGCGAGGGCCTGTCGTCGGGACATGGGTGGAGGATATGGAGCAGGCCGGCCGCGCCGGCGTCGGATGCCGTCGTCATCATCTCTCCCAGGGGCTCGATCCCGGACATCCTGCCGGGAGATGACGAACCGCAAGCCTCACCTGGCGCCGCGACCGGTTTCTCCGGCATCGGCGCCGCCTCTCCTGAAGTCGAACCGTAACGAAAACCTGACCAAACGGTCAAAGCAAATTTTGCGTTGAAAATCAGTGTTAATATCGGACAAAAGGCCTATCGGCCGCTCTCAACCGCCAAAGGCGGAAACGGGCGGGGTGGCTTTCCCCGGAGCGGCCCGGTCCTCCGCCGCCGCAGCGACCAGCCAGTCGCGGAAGGCGCGCACCGCCGGGCGGTCGATGGCGTCGGTCCGGCACAGGAAGTGATAGGCGTAGTCGGCGATCCGGCTGTCCGGGAAGGGCCGCACCAGCCGGCCGCTGCTCAGGTCGTCGGCCATGATCGAGCTGCGGCCCAGCGCCACGCCTTCGCCGGCGGCCGCGGCCTCCAGCATCATGTGGCTGTCGCTGTAGCGCGGCCCGCGGCGGTGGTCGACATCGTCCAGCCCGAAATGCAGCAGCCAGTGCTGCCAGGTGACCCAGGGCTCGTCGTCGCCGGTCAGCACGTCGTGGATCAGCGTGTGGTGGCGCAGATCCGCGGGGGCCAGCAGTGGGCGCGGGCCCTCCAGCAACCGCGGGCTGCACACCGGGAACACCTCGTCGTCCAGAAAGCGCTCGACATGCAGGCCGGCCCAGCCGCCGCGGCCGTAGCGCAGGGCGATGTCGACGCGCTCGCGGCGGAAATCCACCGCCTGGTGCTGGGCGTGGACCTCGATCTCGAGGCCGGGATTGAGGCGGCGGAACCCGGCCAGCCGCGGCAGCAGCCAGCGCACGGCGAAGGAGGGCAGGACGGTGACCGACAGCACGGTCTGGACGTCGTCGACCCGGACCCGCGCCACCGCCTCGGCCAGGCGGTCGAAGCCGCGGGTCAGCTGCGGCGTCAGGATCCGCCCCTGCTCGGTCAGCACCAGGCCGCGCGGCAGGCGCTGGAACAGGGCGACGCCGAGATACGCCTCCAGCGCCTTGACCTGATGGCTGACCGCGGCAGGGGTGACCGCGAGCTCATCGGCCGCGTCGACGAAGCTGAGATGGCGGGCGGCCGCCTCGAAGGCGCGGAGGGCGTTCAGCGGGGGCAGTCGGCGCGCCATGGGCGGGGCGGATGAGCGATAGTTTTTCTAAGTCATAGCACGAGAAAGCCTCGTTTGTCGAAGCGAGAACGAAAGCACAACTATAGCAGTGAGGCGGAGGCGCCCCCGAGGGGGCAGCCGACCTCGCAAGCCAAGGAGAACCGCCATGTCCGCCACCGGAATCCCGCTCACCGCCACTCGCGACGCCATCGCCCCCCGCGGCCTGGTCCTGCGCCTGGTCGACCGGCTTCTGGACTGGCAGGACCGCGAGCGTCAGCGCCGCCACCTGTCCAGCCTCGACGACCACATCCTGGCCGATGTCGGCCTGAGCCACGGCGATGTCGAGGAAGAGGTCCGCAAGCCGTTCTGGCGCGCCTGATTGAAAGCGACGGCCCGCTGGAAAGATTTTGGAATTCCCAAAACCGTCATTGCGAGCGCAGCGAAGCAATCCATTCCGCAGCACGAGCGGCCCGATGGATTGCTTCGTCGGCTTCGCCTCCTCGCAATGACGGTGAAGGTCGGGCCAGTACGAAAAGCTCTCGTCAGAGCTTGATGATCTGCAGGCCGCCCGTCCCGGTGAACACGAACAGGCGGCGGCCCGGCATCACCCGCAGCCGGAGGGCCCCGGCCGGAAGCCGATACCGGTTCAGCAGGGTCGGCCGGCGCGGGTTGCGCACATCGACCTCCTCGACACCCCCATCCGTCGCGACGAAGGCCGTTCCGGAACCGAGCGCGACCGCCCGGTCGCCCTGGCTGGCCGCATAGAGCCCGAGGCGGACCGGCCGGCCCGGCTGGCTCACATCGAGGATGTGCAGGCCGGTCGAGCAGCGCAGATAAACGGTCCTGGCATCGCCGCTGAGGGCGAGGTCACTGGCGAATTCGCAATCGTCGCTGTAGCGCCCGGTCTCGCTGATCCGCGTGGGATTGCCGACATCGAAGATGCGCAGTCCTCCCGCAGGGCCGCCCGCGACGTCCGGCGCCGTGGCCGCGAAGAGGAACCGTCCGGCCAGCTGCAGCCGCTCGACCCGGGTGTCCAGCGGCACCGAGCCCCGCACCACCGGGCGGGCCGGGTTCGACACGTCGACGGAGGTCACCGAGCCTCCGTTGGTGGCCGTGCCGAGATAGACATGCCGGCCCTTCCCCGCGATCGCGGAGGAGAACTGGGCGGGCAGGCGCCCCAGCTCGCGCGGCGATGACGGGTTGCCGAGATCGGCGACGATCAGCCCGTAGCCCCAGGCCGCCAGATAGGCCCGCCTGCCGTCGACCGCCATGTCCTCGAACGCGCGGGCCTGCTTGGCCTTCGGCAGGTCGGCGTCGAACCGTCCCGTCGGCGTGAGATCGCCGTCGCCGGCCGCGCTCAGCCCATAGGTGTTCTGCAGCAGGACCAGGGTGCGGTCGATGACGGCCGCGTCCCGGACGTCGGCGCCGCCGACGGTGTCGACCACGCTGGCCAGGCGGGCCGTCTTGCCCGTGTCGAACAGGGCCAGCTGGTCAGTGCTGGTGGCGACCCATCCCCACCGGCCCTGCACGGCCGTCGTTTCCGCAGCGAAGGCATTGCCGAAATCGACATGGCCGACCCGGCGGACCGGCAGGCGCAGGCTCCAGGCGCTGACGCCGGACGCGCCGAAGCCATAGGCCTTGTCGCCGGCGATGAAGCCGTTGAACAACGCCTCGCCCGGGTCCGCGCTGCCCCACAGCAGCGGCTGGCCGCCCCAGGGCGGCAGGTAGTAGAGATTGACGCCCAGCCCGAACCCGACCGCCAGCGGCCAGGCAAATTGCAGGCGGAAATTGGCGAACCCGTCCAGGTTTGCGCTGGTGATCGGCTTGGGAAAATTCTTCCGGCTGTTGTCGAACACCTGCAGCAGGGTGTCGCCGAGCATCGTCCGGGCCGAGGTGAAGATGCGGTTGCCGGAGACGCCGGCCACATCGGCCGGGCCGCCCTCGACCACCCGGACGGCCTTGGGATACAGCGGGTCCGCCAGGGAATGGACGACCACGCCCCTCTCGGCGTCGAAGGCATAGAGATAGTCCCCGTCGATCGCGATCGCCGTGATGGCCTCGGCCGCCGCGTTCTTCCGCAAGGCGCCGCCATCGACCAGCCGTGGACGCCCGGGATCGAGCAGGGAATAGATGGCCAGGCCGGAGGTGCCGTCCTGCCGTTGCCAGCCGGCATAGAGATAGCGGCCGCGCGACGCGATCCCGGTGATCACGCCGGGCAGCGGCTGCCGGCGCGTGTCGCCGGCCAGCCGGGGCGCCTCCGGGTTCCGGTAGTCCCAGGCCGCGACGGTGGCTCCGGCCGGAAGATAGACGAAGTCGCCCTGCTGGAGCGGCACGCCGATCCGGCCGCCATAGGCCGCCTGATCGGCCTGTGTCGCCAGTTCCTGGGCCCGGGCCAGGGGCACGGTGGAGATCGCGAGGGCCAGCCCCAGAACGATCTGCCTTGAACAGCGAAGGGCTGTTTGCCGTATGCGCTCCGATAATCCTGTCGTTTCGGATTCCCCCACGATCGGCTCCTTTTGGGTCGGGTTGTTTTCGGCGCGTCGAAACATTCGACACCGGCCCATGATGGCCGCGTCGGCTTCGCCTCCTCGCCATGACGGAGAGGGTGAGGAGTCGCTCTCAGGGTTGGATCGACGACGCCCCGGTCTGTCCCGGTTCCATTCCGGCGCCGGGATGTACGAGTGCTCTCAGGCAGGTGTGCGCGAACTCACGAAAGGCATGCCGCGCGATCGGCTGCAGGCATTGGATGCAAGTTCGTCTCCCCGGATTATTCGATCTCGGAAACATCGAAATCTATGGATCAGGCGACAAAGTGCCGATCCCCAGATTCGACTCTGGGTTTCACCATTGCAAATGAAACGAAATCTGACAAGAAGATTTGGAGTATCAAAAAGTATAGCAAGCGATCTATTCAATATTGCTCAAAATTCGATTCTTTTACTGCCTATCGTTGCTGCTGTTCTGGCTGCCGAGGGGCGGCCGGCGGATGGCCGGCCGGCGCGCCGGATGATCGCGCCGCATGGCGGCGGCCGGATCCGATGCTAGACTGATGCCATGACCGAAGGGATCGTCGCCCATACCGAGACCCTGGCCGAGGAGATCGCCAACGCGGTCACCCATGGCGTCGGCGCCGCCCTCGCCGTGGCCGGACTCGTCGTGCTGCTGGTCCTGGCCAGCCTCTATGGCGGCGCGCTCGAGATCGTCAGCCTGGCGGTCTACGGCACCACGCTGGTGCTGACCTATGTCGCCTCCACCCTGCTGCATGCGGCGCGATCGGCCCGCTTCAAGCATGTCTGCAACCTGCTCGACCACGCCTCGATCTACCTGCTGATCGCCGGCACCTACACGCCGTTCCTGCTGCTGGGCCTGCGCGGCGCCTGGGGCTGGACGCTGTTCGCGGTGATCTGGGGGCTGGCGATCACCGGCGTGGTGCTGCGCCTGGGCCTGCGCCGCTACGGCCGCCACATCGCGCTGCCGCTCTATCTCGGCATGGGCTGGCTGATCCTGGTGGCGATCGGCCCGGTCTGGTCTGCGCTCGGCGGCGCCGCGGTCGGCTGGATCGTGGCCGGCGGCCTCGCCTACACCGCCGGCGTCGCCTTCTATGTCTGGGAGCGGCTGCCCTTCAACCACATGATCTGGCACCTGTTCGTGCTGGCGGGCAGCGCCCTGCATTTCACCGGCATCATGGCCACCGTCGTCCCGCTCGGCTGAACCGGGCGCCGGCCCCTGTGCCGCCATCCCGCGGGAGAACCGTCATGGCGAGCCCCGCAGGGGCGTGGCCATCCAGGCTGGCGGGGCCCGCTCCGGCGGCGCGACTGGATGGCCACGCTTCGCTCGCCATGACGTGCAGATGAATTGACTTGATTTTTTGTTCATTGTTTGTTCTCATTCAATCATGATCGATGCCAGCCCAGCCGAGACTCCGTCCGCCGCCTCGTCGGCCGCGGACGAGGCTGCCCGGGAGGCGGAGGTGCTGTCCGGGCTGACGCGGCTCGCCCTGGAGATGGCCAGGGCCTTCCAGGCCCAGGGCGTCGCCGCCCTTGCGGCCGGCGACCTCGACCGCGCCGGCAAGGCTGAGGCCGGCTTCAGCCGCCTCTTTCTCGGCATCCGCCGCGCCGTGGCGCTCCGGGCCAGGCTGCGGCGGGAGGCGGAGCAGGACGGGGCCGACGCCGCGATGCTGTCCGAGCTGATGGCGCTGGCGCAAGGGCTGGCCCGCGCCGTCCAGGCCGACGGCGTCGCCGCCCTCGCGGCCGGTGATCTCGACCGCGCCGGGACCGCGGAGACCTGCTTCAACAGCCTGTTTCTCGGCATCCGCCGCGCCATAGCACTCCAGGCCAGGCTGCGGCAGCAGCGGGAGGAGGCGCGGCGCGAGGCCGACCTTCGGCGGAAGCACCGGCAGGACGAGAAGAACGACCGGCGCCAGGCCGTCGCCCAGGGCGTC
>NZ_JANX01000319.1 GCF_000767795.1 Inquilinus limosus MP06
GCCACCGCCACGACCACGGCCGACAGATCGACCGTCACCCGGTCCTGGGCGGCCCGGCTCTGGGGAGCCCGGGGGGGAATTCGGCGCCCGCTGCGCCCGGGCCGTCACGCCGGCCATCGTGGATCGGAAGCCCTAACCCGCATTTCCCATACCCCATGCGGCCTGCGTTGCCTTGCGGCGAGGTGAATGCGGCCCCGGGCGGCGATGAGCGTATAGAGATATACGGTCGAGCCGCCCGGGGCCGCAGGCGCCCGCCGCAAGGCAACCCTTCGGGCCGGTTGAAGACACCGGCAGGGTGCGTCGCCGCGCTTGCCCGATGTAACACATCGGGCTGCACACGGCTCCTGCCCTGCCGGTGTCTTCAACCGGCGCAGGCCACACGGGGTATGGGAAATGTGGGTTCACTCGCATGCGGCCAGGATAGCATGGGCGGGCGTCGCCCGGATGACGACTCACGGCCGGAATGTCAGCCGCCCGACGGTGCCTTCGCCCCGGCGGCTGAAGGGGCCGACCGCTGGCGCGGCGGCGGCGGCGCGAAGACCAGGGGCCGGAGATCGGCGATGCAGCTGTCGTCGGGCCGCCGCGACGGGTCGTCCAGGAAGCTGCCGGCGATCATGCCGGCGCAAGGTTCGCCATAGTACAGCACGCCGTGGCCGTAAGCCGGAAACACGTAGCTGTGGCCGTTGGCCAGCCGCTTCACCGCCGCCTCCGCCCAGGATGGCGGGGTCTGGGGATCGAGCGCCCCGGAGATCAGCAGCGCCGGAATGTCGCTGGTCACCGGCGCGGCGTCGCTGGCCGGGCTGTGCGGGACCGGCCACATCCCGCAATCCCCGTCGGCCGTCACATCCCACATCTGCGCGGCGAAGCGGGGGTCATGGCCCCGGGCCTTCTCGACCCAGCCCGGATCGGCCGGGGTCAGGTCGGCGCAGGAGATCGAGGCATGGACGGCGTGTGACATGGCTGCGCCCATCGCCTCGACCTTCTGGAGCTCCAGTCTCTTACCGGCCGTGATCACGCGGGTCTGGTTCGTCTCCAGCTCGTCGATGAGAAACGGCACGAACATCGCATCGGCGGGGGTTCGCAGCATCCCGATCGCGAAATCGCGAAACATCCAGCCATCGATCCGCGCTGTCGAATCTTCGGAGATCGGAATGGTCAAGGGGGCGGCGTCGAGCCGGTCGGCCAGGGCCAGGAAGCGCCGCTCGAGATCGGGATAGTTCTCATTGCAGGCCGCGCTGGCCCGGCAGGCCCGGACCAGGGCGTCAAAGGCCTCGCCGCTGCTCGCGGCGTCGTCATAGACATTCGCCTCGGGCGGCAACACGCTTTCGAGAATGACCGAGCGCAGGCCTTGCGGATGGTCGCGCATGACAGTCATGGCGACCCGGGATCCGAAGGAGCTTCCCCACAGGTTCCATGTCGGATGGCCGAGCGCCAGGCGGAGATCTTCGACATCGGCGGCGATCGAGGCGGTGGTGATCAGGCCGGGGTCATGCCCGGCCTGCCGAAAGCGGGCCCAGCACGATTCCATGCTTTTCCTGGTGGCCGCCCTCCGGACCGTCTCGGGCGGCTGCATATGGTCGAGAATCGTTTGCCGTGCCTGGTGAACGAGCGCTTCGCAAGGGATTGGCAGCAGCCTGGATTCCCCGACCCCTCTCTGGTCGAACAGCACCAGCCGTTGGGCCGCGAGCCAATCCGAGATGCGGACCGCCTTTGCCCAACCCGACAACCCCGCGGCGTCAAGCCCCGCCGGGCCTCCCGGCCCGCCCTGGATGAACAGCAGCGGGTCGGGCCGCAGCTCGCGGTCGGTGCGCCGCAGCGTCGCCACCCGCAGCCGGATGCGCGGGCCGTCCGGCCGAGCGCGGTCCTCCAGCACCGTGACGGTGCCGCAGTCCGCGGCGACGCCCTCCGGCAGGATCGTCCCGGCCGGACACTTGTCGGCGATGAAGAACGGCGGCTGCGGTTCCGCCGCGCGGACGGTGCCTGCGACAAGGAAAAGGATGAGGACGAAAATCCAGCGCATGCTATCCAAGACCCCGAAACGAGGCGAAACGGCACCATTCTGCCGGAGGCAGGGCAGGGGCGTCGAGCCGCGGCTTGACAGGCCGGCGCGGGCGGTGTCACTGACCGGCGTTTCTGCCCCGGTCCGAGAGCATCCCATGCACGCCTACCGCACCCATACCTGCGGCCAGCTCCGTCCCGAACAGGCCGGCGAGACCGTCCGCCTGTCCGGCTGGGTCCATCGCAAGCGCGACCATGGCAATCTGCTGTTCCTCGACCTGCGCGACCATTACGGCCTGACGCAATGCGTGGTCGACACCGACAGCCCGCATTTCAAGGCGGCCGAGGCGGTGCGCGTCGAGAGCGTCGTCACCGTCACCGGCACCGTGGTCAAGCGCAGCGCCGAGACCGCCAACGACAAGCTGCCGACCGGCGGCATCGAGGTGCGGATCGACGATTTCGTGCTGCAGTCGGCCGCCCAGGTGATCCCGCTGCAGGTGGCCTCGGACGAGGACGCCGGCGAGGACATCCGCCTGCGCAACCGCTTCCTGGACCTGCGCCGGCAGAAGATGCAGCGCAACATCGTGCTGCGCAGCGAGGTCATCTCCTCGATCCGCCGCCGCATGATCGAGCAGGGCTTCCGCGAGTTCCAGACGCCGATCCTGACGGCGTCGAGCCCGGAGGGCGCGCGCGACTTCCTGGTGCCGGCGCGCCAGCACCCCGGCAAGTTCTACGCCCTGCCGCAGGCGCCGCAGCAGTTCAAGCAGCTGCTGATGGTCGCCGGCTTCGACCGTTATTTCCAGATCGCGCCCTGCTTCCGAGACGAGGACAGCCGCGCCGACCGGTCCCCCGGCGAGTTCTACCAGCTCGATTTCGAGATGAGCTACGTCACCCAGGAGGACGTGTTCCAGGCGATCGAGCCGGTGCTGCGCGGCGTGTTCGAGGAGTTCTCGGACTTCACCGGCAGCAAGCGGGCGGTCACCGCCGGCGCCTTCCCGCGCATCCCCTATGCCGAGTCGATGCTGAAATACGGCAACGACAAGCCGGACCTGCGCAACCCGCTGGTGATCACCGACGTCACGCAGGTCTTCGCCCGCGAGGACGTGACCTTCCGCGCCTTCAAGGGCGTGATCGAGAAGGGTGGCGTGGTGCGCGCCATCCGCGCGCCGCAGGTGGCCGACCGGCCGCGCAGCTTCTTCGACAAGCTGAACGGCTGGGCGCAGGAGCAGGGGGCGCCGGGCCTCGGCTACGTCGTGTTCGAGGCCGGCGCCGGCAAGGGTCCGATCGCCAAGTTCCTGGAGGCCGGCGCCCAGGACGCGCTGCGCGCGGCGACCGGCGCCGGGGACGGCGATGCGGTGTTCTTCGTCGCCGACCTGGAGGCCGCGGCCTGCAAGCTGGCCGGCTTCGCCCGCACGAAGATCGGGCAGGAGCTGGAGCTGATCGACCCGGACCGGTACGAGCTGTGCTGGATCGTCGACTTCCCGATGTACGAGCTGAACGAGGAGACCGGGCAGATCGACTTCAGCCACAACCCGTTCTCGATGCCGCAGGGCGGGCTCGAGGCGCTGGAGACGCAGGACCCGCTGACCATCAAGGCGTTCCAGTACGACATCGTCTGCAACGGCGTCGAGCTGTCCTCGGGCGCGATCCGGAACCACAAGCCGGAGATCATGATCAAGGCGTTCGCGATCGCCGGCTACAGCCAGGACGTGCTGGAGGCGAAGTTCGGCGGCATGCTGTCGGCCTTCCGCTTCGGCGCCCCTCCGCATGGCGGCTCGGCCCCCGGCATCGACCGCATCGTCATGCTGCTGGCGGACGAGCCGAACATCCGCGAGGTCATCGCCTTCCCGATGAACCAGCGCGCCGAGGACCTGCTGATGGGCGCCCCGGCCGAGGTCGATGCGGCCCGGCTGAAGGAGCTGCATATCAAGCTCGACCTGCCGAAGAAGGCGGGCTGACGCGTTCCGCCCGCGGCTCCGGCCGCGGGCGGCATCCTTTCATCTGACATTTCAGCTTCGTCGCGGCCCCGCGGCCGCGCTACCCTGCTGCTGCACCGCCGTGCCGACTCGGTCCCGGCGGTCCGGCAGGGGAAGGCTCGGCCTGGGCCCTGCGATCAGAACAGAAATTCGCAGGGATGCTGCCGATGATCGGACGGTCTGGACGGACAGCCGCGCTCGCCGCGGCGCTGATGAGCCTCGTTGTCGCCTCTCCGGCCCTGGCCGCCGGCCTCCGGATCGGCCTCGACGCCGACCCGGATGTGCTGGACCCGGCCCAGGGCGGCTCGGTCTCCGGCCGCCAGGTCTTCGCCGCGATGTGCGACAAGCTGGTCGGCGTCGCCCCGGGCGGCGGCTTCCGGCCCGAGCTGGCGACCAAATGGGACTGGTCGGCCGATGGCAAGGCGCTGACCCTGACGCTGCGCGACGGCGTGCTGTTCCAGGACGGCGAGCCGCTCGACGCCGCCGCGGTGAAGGTCAATCTCGACCGCTACCGCACGGCCCCGATCTCGCGCCGCAAGTCGGAGCTGAAGCCGGTCGCCGACGTGACGGCGGTCGACCGGCTGACGGTGAAGATCACGCTGGCCCAGCCCTACGCGCCGCTGGTGGCGGTGCTGTCCGACCGCGCCGGGATGATGCTGTCGCCCAAGGCGCTGGCCCAGGCCGGCGACGGCATCGGCCAGCACCCGGTCTGTGCCGGGCCGTTCGAATTCGTCGAGCGGCAGCAGGGCGACCATATCCTGCTGAAGCGCTTCGACCGGTACTGGAACAGGGACGCGGTCTTCCTCGACAGCGTCACCTACCGGCCGATGCCGGACGAGACCGTGCGGCTGCTCAACCTGCGCTCCGGCGATCTCGACCTGATCGAGCATGTGCCGACGGTCGAGGTCGCGGCGCTGCGTGACGACCCGGCGGTGACCGTGGTCGACGCCCCGTCGATCGCCTATGACCTGATCACCTTCAACATCGGCCATGGCGACAAGGCGAAGTCGCCGATCGGGCAGGATGCCCGAGTGCGCCGGGCGCTGGAGCTGTCGCTGGACCGCGACGCCATCAACGCCGCGGCCTATGAGGGCATGTTCATCCCCGGCAACCAGCCGGAGGTGCCGGGCACCACCTTCGAGGATCCCGGCCACCCGATGCCGGCGCGCGACGTCGACAAGGCCAAGGCCCTGCTGGCCGAGGCCGGGGTGCCGAATCCGTCCTTCACCCTGCTGGTCACCAACAGCCCGGTCACCCAGCAGGTCGGGCAGATGATCCAGGCGATGGCGGGCGAGGCCGGCTTCGACATCAAGCTGCAGGCGCTGGAGGCGGCGACCCTGGCCGCCAGCGCCGATGCCGGCGACTTCCAGGCGGCGATCGCGATCTGGAGCGGCCGGCTGGACCCCGACGCCAACATGGCCGCCTGGGCCGGCTGCGACGCCTTCCAGAACTGGGGCCGCTATTGCAACCGGGATTTCGACGCGGTGCTGGCGCAGGCGCGCGCCACGACCGACCAGGCCGCGCGGGTCGGGCTGTACCGCCAGGCCGCCGGGTTGTTCCTGGCCGACCTGCCGCAGATCGTGCTGTACCATTACCGCTCGGTCTGGGGCATGCGCCGGGCGGTGCAGGGCTTCACGCCCTATCCGGACGGGCTGATGCGGCTGCAGGGCGTGAAGATCGCGGGCTGAGCGACCGTCCCGGCGCGGCGCCGTGGCGCTTGCATCGCCCGGGGCTTCGGGCTCAGATGCTCCATGATCCGCATCGCCTCGTCCGCCGCCTTCGCCCTCCTGCTCCTGTCCGGCGCGGCCCAGGCCGCTCCGACGGTGGCGCTGCAGCCCCACCGGGCGGTCTACACCCTCAGCCTCGACATGACGCGCGGGCAGCGCAACGTGGTCTCGATCGAGGGGCAGATGGAGTACCGCTGGGCGCCGGCCTGCGACGGCTCCAGCTTCGAGCAGAACTACCAGGTGGCGATGGTCTACGCCTCGGGCGACACGCTGACCCGCAAGACCCGCTACGCCGGCTGGGAATCCGCCGACGGGCGCGAGCTGACCTACAAGCTCAGCTCCTCCACCAATGGCGAGGACAAGGAGGATATCCGCGGCACGGCGCATCTCGACGGCGCGGCGGGCGGCGACGCCGTGTTCAAGACGCCGGCCGACCTGAAGCAGGCGCTGCCGGCCGGCAGCCTGTTCCCGACCACACATATGGAACGGCTGGTCGAGGCGATGCGGCAGGGGCAGCCGATCTTCACCGCCGGCTTCTTCGACGGCAGCTCCGCCGACGGGCCGCAATATGTCAGCGTCGGGATCGGCCGCACCCAGCCGGGCGACGCCTCGGCCGACCCGCTGCTGCGGGGGCCTTCGCACCCGATCAGCATGGCCTTCTACACGGTCGGCAAGCCCGACAAGGACGGCGCCGGCGTGGAGCTGCCGGAATACGAGCTGCGCCAGCGCCTGTTCGAGAACGGCATCGCCGACCGCATCGTCATCGATTATGGCGACTTCGCCATGGCGGCGAAGCTGGACACGCTGGAGCCGGTCGCCGCACCGCGCTGCGATTAACCAAGCCCCGCACTTTTCCTGTCATCCCGTGCGCGCTGCGACGCGAAGTGCCGCTGCGCAGACACGGGATCTCTGCGCAACCGTCGAGAGATCCCGGGCGCAGCGCATCACTGCGTGCTGCGCTGCGCCCGGGATGACGGCCGTTTGGAATGCCTCAGTTCGGCTCACGCCCCCAGCCGGTCCGACACCACGGACCAGTTGACGAGGCTTTCCATCACCGCCTTGACGTGGTCGGCGCGGCGGTTCTGGTAGTCCAGGTAGTAGGCGTGCTCCCAGACATCGATGCCGAACAGCGGCTGGCCGCCATGGGCGAAGGGGGAGTCGGCGTTCGAGGTGCCGACCAGGGTCAGCTTGCCGGCATCGGCGACCAGCCAGACCCAGCCGCTGCCGAACACCTTGCCGGCGGCGTCGGTGGTGGCCTTGACCAGCGCCGCCTGGTCGCCGAAGGCCTCGCCGATGGCGTCGGCCAGCCGGCCCTGCGGCGCCTTCGGCCCGCCGGGGGTGAGCTGCTCCCAGTACAGGTTGTGGTTCCAGGCCTGGCCGGCCTGGTTGAACACCGCCTGGTCCTTGGCTGCGGCCGACTTCACCACCACCTCGGCCAGGGTCATCGCCTCATAGGGCGTGCCGGCGGCGAGCTTGTTGAGCGCGTCGAAATAGGCCTTGTGGTGCTTGCCGTAATGCAGGCC
>NZ_JANX01000320.1 GCF_000767795.1 Inquilinus limosus MP06
ACGGGATAGGCGGGGTAGGCGACGCAGCCGGCCAGGGTGGCGACCGCGGCGGCAGCGGCCGCGATCCGGAGCAGGGGCAGTGCAGTGTGCGGCATCGGAGGTCCGTCTCGTGGATCCAGGGCCGAGGGGGCCTGGAGTGTCACGGCGATAACGGACATCCCCGTCGATCGGCCCTTCGCCTTACCGCGAATTAAGGACCGATCCCTGTTCGCCACCCCGCGGCCGCGGCGGCCTCTTGGATCAGCGTCGCGCGGGCGGGGGAGACGCCCTCGGTCGGCCAGGCCTCCAGCCCCAGCTGGCGGCGGCCCAGATCGGTCAGGTCGGCCTCGCCGCCGCGGCCGCGATAGGCCGTCTCGCGATGCTCGGGCGAGAAGTCGGGCGGGGTCTCGCCGGCCAGGAAGCGGCCGCGCTGCCGGGCGGCGTATTCCGCGTTCTTGGCGCAGAGCGGGCCGGCGCCGATGAACATGACGTTGGAATAGTCGGTGCCGCGATGCTCGTCGCCGACCGCGTGGATGCAGTCGGGGTGCCACCACACCGTGTCGCCCGGCTCGGCGGTGGGGATCGACACCTGGGCGTCGATCAGCGGCTGGTGCCATTGCGGCAGGATTGCCTGCGCCTTGCCGCGGGCGGCGCCGCAGATCAGCTCCTCCGGCACGTCGTCCAGCAGCGGCCGCAGCAGCAGGTAAGCGATGGAATGCCGGATCATCGGCACCACCTGCAGCGTGCCGTCGGTCTTGCCTTGGCCGGTCAGGGCCAGCCAGCCCTGGTAGGAGCGGAAGAAGGTGCTGGTGTTCGGCGCCGGGAACTCCCGCGCCTCGACCCGGAACTCGCCGTCGAACGGGTCGTGCCGTTCCCAATCGCCGTTGAAGACGTTGCGGTAGACGCGGCGGTAGCCGGGGTCGAGCCAGCGCTCGATCGACCCGCCATCCATGTGCGGCGACAGGCCCAGCGTGGTGTCGCCCGGCTCGCGGCGGCGCACACGGTCGGCATAGGTGACCTCGCGGTCGGGGTCGAAGAAGAACCGGCCGGCCGTCGTCTCGTCGCCGGTGTCGCAGAAGCGCCAGAGCCGGTTCATGAAGCGCCGGGCCGCGGCCATGTTCGGGTGCTGCCGCGCCTCGACCTGCGGCCGCGACCAGTAGATGGCGAAGATTTGCGGCGTCTTGGCGCTCAACCCGCCGAAATATGTCTGCAGGTTGCCGTCGTCCTTCTGGCTGGCATAGCCGTTGTCGTCGATATAGGCGGCGACCGCGTCGTTCCAGCGGGTGATCTGGTCGCGGTCGATCGTGCCGCGGATCAGGGCCGTACCGCGGCGGCGGATCTCCGCCACCGTCTCCGCCGGGACCGTGTTGCCGACGATGTCGCTGAAGCGGACCACCGGCACCGGCGACCGGCCCCGGGCGTCGATCTCGCGGATGGCGTCGGCCTCGCGCCGCACCGCATCCTCCAGCTGCCGCCACATGCCGGCGACGTCGCCGATCGCGCCGCGCAGCTCCTGCTTCACCGCGCGCACCTGCGCGGCGTCATCGATCTCGGTCATGGCCCTGTCCGACGCTGTCATCGGCGGGCACCCTGCACCCGGCGCGGCCCGGCGTAAAGACACCGGGGCCGCCGGGGCAGGACTCAGCCGCCAAAGCGCTTCTTCAGGGAATCAAAGCCGGTCTGGAACACGCCCTGGCCGATCAGCTTGCGCATCGCCGCCTCGTTCTCGGCGGTGACGTCGAATTCGGCGGTCCATTCGGCGAAGCTGCGGTTGCCGTCGGTGATCGGGACCAGGCGCAGCGTGGCGATGTAGTTCTCGACCGGCATCGGCGCGGCTAGGATGGCGTAGGTGACGCTGTGCTCGGTATCCGACAGGGTCAGCAGCTTCTCGCGGATGGTGCCGCCATTGCCGGCCAGCTCCATGCTGCGGACGCAGCCGATGCGGTCGGACGAGCCGCCGTCCTCGACCCTGCTGCTGGCGATGGCCGGATGCCAGTCGGGCAGGGCGTTGAAGTCGCGGATCGCCTGCCACAGCGTCTCGACCGGGGCGTTGATCACGCTGCTGGTGGTCACTCGGATCATGACGGCGTCTCCTCCTGGGGCGGTGTTTTGAGGCGAGCTTACGGGAAACCCGGCGAAAAGAACTTCGCCCTTAGAACGAGACCTGCTTGAAGGCGCGGGTCTGGACGGTCAGGGCCTGCTCGGTCGGCAGCCGCTCCATCGAGCTGGCGCCGTAGAAGCCGTGGCAATGCTTGCAGCGCTGCAGCACATAGGCCGCGTCCTCCGGCATCGAAATCGGCCCGCCATGGCACAGCACGATGATGTCCGGCCGCACCGCCAGCGCCGCCGCCGCCCACTCGTCGATCAGGGCCACGCAGTCGTCCAAGGTCTTGGCGGTCTCGGCGCCGATCGCGCCGCCGGTGGTCAGGCCCATATGCGGCACGATGATGTCGGCACCGGCCTGGGCCATCGCCACGGCTTCTTCGGCCGAGAACACATAAGGTGTGGTCAGCAGATCCAGGGCATGGGCGCGGGCGATCATCTCGACCTCGAGGCCGTAGCCCATGCCGGTCTCCTCCAGGTTCTGGCGGAAGGTGCCGTCGATCAGCCCGACGGTGGGGAAGTTCTGCACCCCGGCGAAGCCCATGGCCTTGAGCTGGCCGAGGAAATGGTCGGTGAGCATGAACGGGTCGGTGCCGTTGACCCCGGCCAGCACCGGGGTGCGCTTCACCACCGGCAGAACCTCGCGCGCCATCTCGACCACGATCTCATTGGCGTTGCCATAGGCCAGCAGGCCGGCGAGGGAACCGCGCCCGGCCATGCGGTAGCGGCCGGAATTGTAGATCACGATCAGGTCGATGCCGCCGGCCTCCTCGCATTTGGCGGAGAGGCCGGTGCCGGCGCCGCCGCCGACGATCGGCTCGCGTCGTTCGACCATGCGGCGGAATTTGGCCAGGAGGTCGGCGCGGGCGAAGCGGGTCATGGGGGCATCCTCAATGATGGGCGATGGCGCGGAACTCGCGCACCAGCGCGGCCGCGAACTCCGGGTCGTTGATCGCGTGGGGCAGGCGGATCAGCCGGCGGTTCGGGGTCTGCTGCACCGTCGCTTCCAGCGCCTGGAACAGCGCCGCGTCGGCGGCGGGGTCGTGGAACGGCTGGCCCGGCGCGTCGATCAGCGACACCCCGCCCTCCGGGATCAGGAAGCGGACCGGCCCGTCCATCCGGTTCAGCTTGGCGCCGATCCAGCGGCCCATCTCGATATTCTCCTCCACCGTCGTCCGCATCAGCGTCACCTGCGGGTTGTGGACGTAGAGGTTGCGGCTCAGGAACTTCTCCGGGACCGTCTCCTTCGCCCCGAAATTGATCATGTCGAGCGCGCCGCAGGAGGCGACATAGGGCACGCGGGTGCGGATGATGCTGTTGAAGCGGTCCTCGCCGCAGGCCAGGACGCCGCCGAACAGCAGGTCGCAGACCTCGGTGGTGGTGATGTCGATGACGCCGCCGATCAGCCCTGAGTCGACCAGCTTCTCCATCGACATGCCGCCGGTGCCGGTGGCGTGGAACACCAGGCAGTCGTACTCGTCCTGGAAAGCGCGGCTGACCTGCTCGACGCAGGGCGTGGTGACGCCGAACATGGTCAGGCCCAGCGCCGGCTTGTCGGCCTCGCTGCGCGGCGGCGGATGCGCCACCATCCCGGCCAGCGCCTCGGAGGCGTTGCCCAGCACGGCGCGGGAGATTCGATTGATCCCGGACACGTCGGTGACCGAGTACGTCATCATGATGTCCGCCGGCCCGACATAGGGCGCGACATTGCCGGAGGCGACGGTCGAGACCATGATCTTCGGCACCCCGACCGGCAGGTCGCGCATCGCCGGGGTGACCAGCGCCGTGCCGCCGGACCCGCCCAGGCCGATGACGCCGCCGACATCCGCCCGGCTGGCCAGGAAATGGCGCAGCGCCTCGGCCATCGCCCCGACCGCGCGGCCGCGATCGTCGCCGAACACGGCGTCGATGCCGCCGGGATGGTGCAGCGCGACCTCGCGGGCAGTGACGTCGACCGCGACTCCGGCTTCGGGGCCGTTTGCGCCGGTGCCGACATCGACCAGCAGAACCGGGACGCCGCGCGCCTCGATCAGACCTTTCACATAGGCCAGCTCCCGGCCCTTGGTGTCGCAGGTTCCGATGACATAGGCCTTCATGGCGCATCCTTCCCCGGTGGCCGCCGGCATCGCCGCGCCGGTTCTTGCCTCCGGTTGTCGCCCCGCGGCGGCCCTCGGCGCAAGGGGGCGCGGGCACAAGGTTCGGCTTCTTTCGTCCGACAACCCGGGTCTATGCTGCGGCAACGACCAGCCGGGAGAATGCCCATGACCAGCCTGACGCGACTGGACCATGTCAACATCTGGACCGCCGATCTGAAGCGGCTGATCCGCTTCTACCGCGACGCGCTGGGGCTGGAGGCCGGGCCGCGGCCGGATTTCCCGTTCCCCGGCGCCTGGCTCTATCTCGGCGACCAGGCGGTGGTGCATCTGGTCGGGGTGAAGCAGCAGCCGCATCCGGATCAGGTGCAGCTGTCGCATTTCGCCTTCCAGAGCAGCGGCAAGCTGGACGACTTCCTGGCCCATCTGAAGGGCATGGGCGTCGAGACCGAGCTCGGCCGGCCGCCGCGCAGCGGGCTGGTCCAGGTCAACTTCCACGACCCGGACGGCAACCACGTCCATGTCGACTTCAAGGACGGCACCACGCCCGACCTGGTGCCCTATCGGGAATAGGGGCGGAGCCCGCCGCGTCGGCTCCAGGCATTCCGCCGTCGCAATCAAGCCGCAGCCGGGGGCCGCAGCCGTGCTAGGTGTCGGTCATTGGCTCACGGCCGGTCCCCGGCCCCTCAGCGAGACGACGCGGCATCATGGCGAAACGGCTGATCCTCAAGCTCTCCTGCACCGACGTCCCGGGCATCGTCGCCCGGATCTCGGATTTCGTGTTCCGCTCCGGCCTCAACATCCTCGAAAGCGCGCAGTTCTTCGACCGCGACACCGGCCGCTTCTTCATGCGGGTGGTGGTGGAGGCGGTCGAGGGCTCGGCCGACCTCGATGCCCTGCGCGAGGGCTTCGGCCCGATCGGCCACGATTACGGCATGGATTGGGAGCTGCACGACGCTGACCGCAAGATCCGCGCGCTGATCATGGTCTCGAAGTTCGACCACTGCCTGGTCGACCTCCTGTACCGGGTGCAGATCGGGGCGCTGCCGATCGAGATCCCGGCCGTGGTTTCGAACCATCGCGACAGCTACCAGCGCGTGGCGGCCGCCGGCATCCCGTTCCACCACCTGCCGGTGACCCGGGACAACAAGGCGCAGCAGGAGCGGCGCCTGCTGGAGCTGGTGGATGAGGAGAAGATCGACCTCGTCGTCCTGGCCCGCTACATGCAGGTGCTGTCCACCGACCTGTGCCGGAAGATGGAAGGGCGGGTGATCAACATCCACCACTCCTTCCTGCCCAGCTTCAAGGGCGCCAAGCCCTACCACCAGGCCCATGCCCGCGGCGTCAAGCTGATCGGCGCCACCTCGCACTACGTCACCGACGACCTGGACGAGGGGCCGATCATCGACCAGGACGTCACTCGGGTCGACCACACCGCCACGGCCGACGACTGGGTCGCCACCGGCCGCGACGTCGAGAGCGTGGTGCTGGCCCGCGCCCTGAAATACCACTGCGAGCACCGCGTTCTGTTGAACGGGCCCAAGACCGTCGTCTTCAAGTGACCGGCCGCGCACAGGTTTGACAGGCGTCCGTCTTCTGCCATAACTTAACTGAAAAGTTAAATATGGGATCCGCTGGACCAAACCATAACAACCGGTCCAGCGGGGGCGAGGGAGACAACGCATGGCACACCGCATCCTGGTCCTGATCGGGACCAAGAAAGGCGCGTTCATCGCCGAGAGCGACCCGGCGCGCCGGTCCTGGCAGTTGCGCGGCCCGTTCTGCGAGACCTGGCCGATCAACCATGTTGTCGCCGACCCGGCCTCGGGCGCCATCTACGGCGCCGGCGGCAACGAATGGTTCGGCCCTGCGGTCTGGAAGTCCACCGATCTCGGCGAGACCTGGACCCATTCCAGCGAAGGCCTCGCCTATGCCGAGGGGCAGGAGCCGATCAAGGCGGTCTGGAGCCTCGGCGTGCGCGACGGGCGGGTCTATGCCGGGGTGCAGCCGGCCGGTCTGTTCACCAGCGATGACCAGGGGCGGTCCTGGAGCCATGTCGAGGGGCTGCAGCGCCACCCGACGCGGCCGGAATGGAGCCCGGGCGGCGCCGGGCTGATCCTGCATTCGCTGGTGCTGCATCCGGACGACCCGGGCAAGATCTGGGTCGGCATCTCCGCCGCCGGGGTGTTCCACACCGCCGATGGCGGCGAGACCTGGGAGACGCGGAACCGCGGCACCCGTGCCGATTTCATGCCCGAGGACCAGCGCTATCCGGAGTTCGGGCAATGCGTCCATTGCCTGGTGATGGCGCCGGGCGGGACGGACCGGCTGTACCAGCAGAACCATTGCGGCATGTACCGCAGCGATGATGGCGGCCGGCGCTGGGACAGCATCGAAGCCGGGCTGCCCTCCAGCTTCGGCTTCCCGGCCGCGGCCCATCCGCGCGACGCCGACACGCTGTTCCTGCTGCCGCTGAACGGCGACATCAAGGGCCGCTACGTGCCGGACGCCAGGGCCGCGGTCTGGCGCACCCGCGACGGCGGGGCGACATGGCAGGATTTGCGCCGCGGGCTGCCGCAGGAGAACGCCTATTTCGGCGTGCTGCGCCAGGCCATGGCGACCGATCGGCTGGATCCCGCCGGGGTGTATTTCGGAACCTCGGGCGGCGCGCTGTTCGCCAGCCCGGACGAGGGCGAGAGCTGGGACTGCGTCGCCCAGCACCTGCCGTCGATCCTGTCGGTCGAGACCCTGGTGGTTGACCGCTGAGCCATGGCCGAGGCGCGGACAAAGCCGGAAGAGGCGCCGGCCGTGCGGGTGCGGTTGCCGACGGTGCTGACCATCCTGTTCCCCGGCGCGCCGCCGCGGGTCGAGTTGCGGGCCGCCACGGTGGCGGAGGCGATCGACGGGCTGAATGAGCGCTGGCCGGGAATGGGCGACCGCATTCGCGACACCCGCCCGGCCATCCGGCGCCACATCAACATCTTCGTCGATGGCCGCAAGGCCGGGCTGGAGACACCGCTGGCG
>NZ_JANX01000321.1 GCF_000767795.1 Inquilinus limosus MP06
ATTACCTTTCAAATAGCCGACACCCATCCCTTTATAGTCCCCCCTCCCCTTGCGGGAGGGGGGTAGGGGGAGGGGGCTGCGCGCGTCCGCGCGCGTACGGGCAAACGACAGGCTTCGCCGCCGGAGCAGATCACCAGTTTCAGGTTGGCTTTGGTGTCGAGAACCCCCTCCCCTGCCCCCCTCCCGCAAGGGGAGGGGGGACTCATATGGCGAGAATGCAGGCGCTAGCCGGCTGGCGCCCGGAACCGCCGCCAGCCCTCGGCGCGCAGGTCGCAGGCGGGGCATTCGCCGCAGCCATGGCCCCAGTCGTGCATCTGGCTGCGGTCGCCGCGGTAGCAGCTGTGCGTCTCGTCGCGGATCAGCTCGACCAGCGCTTCGCCGCCCAGGCTCTCGGCCAGGCCCCAGGTCTCGGCCTTGTCGATCCACATCAGCGGCGTGTGCAGGACGAAGCGCGTCTCCATGCCCAGGTTCAGCGCCAGCTGCATCGCCTTCATGGTGTCGTCGCGGCAGTCCGGATAGCCGGAATAATCGGTCTCGCACACCCCGGCCACCAGGTGGCGCAGGCCGCGGCGATAGGCCAAAGCGGCGGCGAAGGTGACGAACACCAGGTTGCGGCCGGGCACGAAGGTGTTCGGCAGGCCGTTGTCCTGCATCGCGATCTCGACGTCGCGGGTCAGCGCGGTGTCGCTGACCTGGCCCAGCACCGACAGGTCGAGCATGTGGTCGTCGCCCAGCTTTCCGGCCCAGGCGGGGAAGCGGTCGCGGATCGCGTCCAGCACGACCGGCCGGACGTCCAGCTCGACCCGGTGGCGCTGGCCGTAGTCGAAGCCGACGGTCTCGACCCGGCCGAAGCGCTGCAGCGCCCAGGCCAGGCAGGTGGCCGAATCCTGGCCGCCGGAGAACAGCACCAGCGCGCCTTCGGCTGCGCCCCTTTCGCCATGGTCAGTGGTCTCTCGGTCAACGGCCATCGTATTCGGCCCAGCAATTCGGGGTCTCGTAGACGGTGACCGCGGCCAGCAGCGGCAGCGCCGGCCGCACCCGGTCCCAGATCCAGATGGCGATGTGCTCCGCCGTCGGGTTCTCCAGCCCCTCGATCTCGTTCAGGCAGTAATGGTCCAGCCGGGCCAGGATCGGTGCGAAGGCCGCCTCGACGTCGAAGAAGTCGACGACGAAGCCGGTGACGGGATCGACCGATCCCTCCAGCCGCAGCTCGACCCGGTAGGAATGGCCGTGCATCCGGTGGCAGCGATGCGTCGCCGGCACGTTCGGCAGGCGATGCGCCGCCTCGAAGGTGAAGGCCTGGGTGATCTTCATGGGATGCCGATCAGCTTGTGGGTCTGCAGGCTCAGCCGCCATTGCGGGTGGGCCAGGCAATAGGCGACCGCCGCCTCGGTGTTGGCGATGCGGTCCGGCCCGTCCATCGGCTGCAGCCAGAAATGGGCGAAGTCGAGGCCCGCCACTGCTTCCGGCAGCAGGTCGGGCTGGGGATAGACCAGCTTCAGCTCGTCGCCGCGGCGGGCGGCCAAAGGCGCGCCGGCCTTGGGGCTGACGCAGACCCAGTCCAGCTCCGCCGGCGGTTCGATCGTGCCGTTGGTCTCGACCGCGGCGGTGAAGCCGCGGGCATGGATGGCATCTAACAGCGCTTGGTCCAGCTGCAGCAGCGGCTCGCCGCCGGTGAAGACGACGAAGCGCTCCGCCGCCGGCCCGTCCCAGCACGCCTCGATCGTCGCGGCAAGCGCCTCGGCGGTGTCGAAGCGGCCGCCGCCCGGCCCGTCGGTGCCCAGGAAGTCGGTGTCGCAGAAGCGGCACACCGCCTCGGCCCGGTCCTGCTCGCGGCCGGTCCACAGGTTGCAGCCGACGAAGCGGCAGAACACCGAGGCGCGCCCGGCATGGCGGCCTTCGCCCTGCAGGGTCTTGAAGATCTCTTTGACGACGTAGCCCATCACGCTGGTCCAACGCGCACCCGTCGGCGCCGGGGTGGGCCGTGGCCGCGCGGCGCGGTTTTAGCCGGTTTCGCCGCGCGGGTCAGGTGCGAATTGCCGCGGACGGAAAAGGCCCGCGCCGGGCGGGCACGGGCCTTTGCCAACAAAGTAGGTTGGGTTCGCGGTTGCGAACCCAACCTACGACAATCGCTCAGGTGCTGGTCAGCTTCGACAGGTCGAGCGGCAGCGAGCGCAGGCGCTGGCCGGTCGCGGCGAAGACCGCGTTGCCGATCGCCGGCGCCAGCCCGGGCACGCCCGGCTCGCCGATGCCGGTCGGCGCCTCGGCCGAGGGCATGATATGCACCTCGACCTTCGGCATCTCCGACATCCGGGTCGGCTCATAGGTGTCGAAATTGGCCTGCTCGACCTCGCCGTCCTTGAGCGTGATCTTGTTGCGCAGGACGACGGAGAGGGCGAAGCCCACCGACCCCTCGACCTGGGCGCGGATCACGTCCGGGTTGACGGCAATGCCGCAATCCACGGCCGCGACCACCCGGTCCACCTTCAGCGCCCCGTCCTTGATCGAGACCTCGGCCACGGTGGCGACATAGCTGCCGAAGGACTGGTGCACGGCGACGCCGCGGCCCGAGCCGGCCGGCATCGGCTGGCCCCAGCCCGCCTTCTCCGCCACCAGCGCCAGCACGCCGGCATGGCGCGGCTGGTCCTTCAGCAGGCTGGCGCGGAAGGCGACCGGATCCTTGCCGGCGGCATGGGCCAGCTCGTCGACCACGGTCTCGACGGCGTGGGCGGTGTGGGTGTGCCCGACCGAGCGCCACCACAGCACCGGCACACCCTCCTTGGCGTTGTGCACCGTCGCGGTCAGGTCCGGCACGGCATAGGCGGTGTCCGACGCGCCCTCGATGCTGGTGGCGTCGATGCCGTCCTTCACCGCGAAGGCCTCGAAGGAGGTGCCGATCATGATCGACTTGGCGACCACGACATGGTCCCAGCCGCTGACATTGCCGGCCGCATCCACCCCGGCCCGGACCTTGTGATACGCCATCGGCCGGTAATAGCCGGCCTTCATGTCGTCCTCGCGGGTCCGCATCAGGTGGATCGGCGCCTTGCCGCCGGTGGCCTTGACGATCATCGCCGTCTCGGCCGCGTAGTCGGCGGTCGGGGTGGCGCGCCGGCCGAAGGAGCCGCCGGTGTAGGTCGAGCGGATCGTCACCTGGTCCGGCTTCAGGCCCAGGATGGCGGCGATGGTCGCCTGCTCGATGGTCTGGAACTGCGACCCTGCCCACCACACGGCGCCGTCCTGGGTCGGCTCCAGCACGCCGTTCAGCGGCTCCATCGGGGCATGGGCCAGATAGGGGAACTCGAACTCCGCCTCCACCACCTTGGCCGCCTTCTTCAGCGCCGCCGCGGCGTCGCCGCGCTTGGCCGCGGTCAGGCCCGGCTCCTGCGCCATGGTCTTGTAGCCGGCCATGATCGCGTCGGTGGACCGGGCCTCGCCTGCCGCTTGGTCCCACTCGATCTTCAGCGCCTCGCGGCCCTGCATCGCCGACCAGGTGTCCTTGGCCACCACCGCGACGCCGGTCGGGATGGTGACGACGTCGACCACGCCCGGCACCTGCTTGGCGGCCGACGAGTCGACGCTCTTCGGGGTGCCGCCGAAGCGCGGCGGGTGGGCCACCAGCGCGGTCAGCTGGCCGGGGCGGCGGACATCGATCGAAAAGCCGGCCTTGCCGGTGATCTTGGCCGGGGTGTCCAGCCGCGGCACATGCGTGCCGATCAGGGTGAAGGCCTTCGGATCCTTCAGCGTGACGTCCGCCGGCGGGGTCAGCGCCGCGGCCTGAGCCGCCAGCTCGCCGAAGCGGGCCGACTTGCCCGAGGCGTGGGCGACGACGCCCTTCTGCACCGTGATCTCGCCGGCCGGAACGCTCCAGGCCGCGGCGGCGGCCTGGAGCAGCATCGCCCGCGCTGCGGCGGCGGCCTTGCGCAGCTGGTCCCAGGAATTGGCGATTGAGGTCGACCCGCCGGTGCCCTGGATCGGGCCGAAGGCGAGGTTGTTGTAGAGCTTGGCGTCGGCCGGGGCGAATTCGAAGCGCATCTGGCCCCAGTCGGCGTCGATCTCCTCGGCGACGATGGTGGTCAGGCCGGTGGTCACGCCCTGGCCCATCTCGCAGTGCTTGATCAGCACCGTGACGGTGTCGTCGGGGGCGACGCGGACGAAGGCGTTCGGGGCGAGGTCGCCGGTCGCGGCCATGGCGCGGCGGACCAGCGGCAGATGCGCCGCGACCACCAGCGCGCCGCCGAGGGCGCTGGCGCCCTTCAGGAAGGAACGGCGATTCGGCCTGGCGAGGTCGTCGGCGGCTCCGGTCGATGCCGGGGCGGCGATGGGCTGAGCAAACATGGATCGTCCCTCCCGGTTCAGGCCAGCTGCGCCGCGGCGTCGTGGATCGCGGCGCGGATGCGCTGGTAGGTGCCGCATCGGCAGATGTTGCCGTCCATCGCGGCGACGATGTCGTCGTCGGTCGGCTTCGGCGTCTGGCTCAAGAGGCCGATGGCCGACATGATCTGGCCGGACTGGCAGTAGCCGCACTGCACCACGTCCAGCTTGGTCCAGGCGGCGCGCACCGCCTCGGCCACCTTGCCCGACACGCCCTCAATGGTGGTGATCTTGGCGTCGCCGACGTCGCCGACGAAGGTCTGGCAGGACCGCACCGGCTGGCCGTCCAGATGCACGGTGCAGGCGCCGCACAGGGCCTGGCCGCAGCCGAACTTGGTGCCGGTCATGTCGAGATGGTCGCGAAGGGCCCAGAGCAGCGGCATCTGCGGGTCGATGTCGAGCTCGTGGTCGGCGCCATTGATGTTGAGCTTCACCATGGTCGATGTCCCAATTTGGATGCGGTGCGATCAGGGCCGGGCACCGCGCCGGGGCTGGCATGTCCGCGTTGGCCGCGGATCTAGGAACAAAGGTCTAGATCGAATATTCGATCGAATTCGTCGAAAGGCTTAAGGCCGATCAAACGCTTAAGGATTGCGGGCGACGGCGCGCCAGCAGCCCTCGGCAATGTCATCCAGCGTCGCGTCGTCCAGCGGCGTGTCCGGCGCCCGCCGTGCGAGCCGCGCGGCCACGCCGAAGGACAGATCGTAGACGATCTCCGACGGCAGCGGCTTGAACGGGCTGCCGCCGTCGACGAAGCCCAGCCGCCGGGCGAGGATGGCGAAGTTCTCGTCCTCCTTGGCCAGCTCCTGCAGGTCGGTCGGGCAATGGTACGGCGAGTTCTCGTACTGCTCGAGGAACCGGGCCTCCAGCCGATGGGTGCGGTAGAAGTCGTAGGCGTTGCGCCAGGTCTGTTTGAACGTCTCCTTCGGCGACGCGCCGTCGACCCCGCCCTGCAGCATGGCCCGGGCCTTCACAGCCTTGACCTCGCGATAGAGGTCGCGGATCAGCTCGTCCTTGCTGGCGAAGTAGTGGTAGATCACGCCGGGGCTGGCCCCGGACCGCTTGGCGACCTGGGACATCGGCGTGTCGTGGAAGCCGCGCTCCGCCACCAGCTCCAGGGTCGCCTTGAGGATGGAATCGCGCTTGCTGTCGATGTCGGCGTCGGCAAACACGGGCTGCACTCGATCGAACGTTCGTTCTAGGTGAGTAGCCGCTTCGTCGGGTTCAAGTCAAGAATCACGCATCGACGTTCACAAGCTTGCCACCACTCCTGTCATTGCCGGGCTTGACCCGGCAATCCAGAGGCCACCGAGAACGGCTCTTGAAAGCCCTGGATCCTCGGGTCAAGCCCGAGGATGACAGCAAAAGAGGAAAGGCCTCATCTGGTTGCCCTGCGTCAGCGCTTTGCGCAGTCGAGGATGTTTTCCAGCGCGGCGCCGGAGCCGGCGAGGGTGAAGGGCTCGCTCACCGCCGGCTCCGCCAGGCCGACGGTCAGCGCCTTGCCGCGGCGCAGGCTCTCGACCAGCGCCTTCATCTGGTCGGTGGTGAAGGCCTTGGACGGGCCCCAGTCGAAGGCGGTCGACGCCTCCTCGACCTCCACGCCCATCGGCACCGGGGTGGCCTTGCCGTCGACGGTGAAGGTCACCGTCGCGGCCTTCCCGTCCGGGGTCAACTTGCGCGGCAGCGAGAACAGGACATAGGGACCGGTGCGGACCGCAGAGTTCTCCTGCCGCGACACGTCGGAGCAGTAGACGCCGAGATGGGCGCCGTCGGCATTGGTCAGCCCGGCATAGACCGTGCCCAGGTGGTAGCCGGTGCCCCAGCCTTCAGCCTCCTGCGCCGAGACCGGCGCCGCGGCGACGAGCAGGACGGGCAGGGCAAGAAGGGACGAGCGGATCACGCCGGGCTCCTGAAACGAAGAAGGGCACGCTTTACCGTGCCCTTCCGGATCGTCACATGTCGAGCAGGATGCGCTGCGGATCCTCCAGGCACTCCTTGACCCGGACCAGGAAGGTCACGGCCTCGCGCCCGTCGATGATGCGGTGGTCGTAGGACAGGGCCAGATACATCATCGGCCGGATCTCGACCTTGCCGCCCACGGCCATCGGCCGCTCCTGGATCTTGTGCATGCCCAGGATGCCGGATTGCGGCGGGTTCAGGATCGGCGTCGACATCAGCGAGCCGTAGACGCCGCCATTGGAGATGGTGAAGGTGCCGCCGGTCAGGTCGGCCATCGACAGCTTGCCGTCGCGCGCCTTGCGGCCCAGGTCGCCGATGGTCTTCTCGACCTCGGCGAAGGACAGGCCGTCGGCGTCGCGCACCACCGGCACCACCAGCCCGTTCGGCGTGCCGACCGCGACGCCGATGTCGTAGTAGTTCTTGTAGACCAGATCGTCGCCGTCGATCTCGGCATTGACCGCCGGCAGCTCCTTCAGCGCGACGATGCAGGCCTTCACGAAGAAGGACATGAAGCCCAGCTTCACGCCGTGCTTCTTCTCGAAGCTGTCCTTGTACTGGTTGCGCAGCGCCATCAGCGCCGTCATGTCGACCTCGTTGAAGGTCGTCAGCATGGCGGCGTTGTTCTGCGCCTGCTTCAGCCGGGTGGCGATGGTCTTGCGCAGCTTGGTCATGCGCACCCGCTCCTCCCGGTCCTTCTGCGGCCGCGGGCCGCTTTCCGGACGGGTGAAGGCGGGGACCTCGATCACGCTGCCCGAGGCCGGTGCGGCGGCCGGCTTGGACCCGCCGGCGGCCGCGGCCTGCGCGTCCTCCTTCAGGATGCGCCCGCCCTTGCCGCTGCCGGCGATGGCGCCGGCGTCGAGGTTGTT
>NZ_JANX01000322.1 GCF_000767795.1 Inquilinus limosus MP06
GGGCGGGCGAAGCGGACCCTAGCACGGCGGCGCCGCGGGCAGGCGTTCCGCCGATATATGAATTTTTTCACGAATGCATAGAATCCGGATTGCCGAGCGGGGCGGAGCCGGGATTAAGCTGATGGGGGCGCGAGAAGGCCGGGGGACACTGGCCGAGGCGCGCCGGATTTTGGGTGGGGGGACAGTTTCATGCCGGTATTTTCAGGCACGGCGGCGGCTGACCGGATCGTCGGCAGCGCCGATGCGGACCAGATCTATGGCCTCGACGGAAACGACACGCTTTATGGCCTCGGCGGCAATGACTGGCTGGTCGGTGGTGCGGGCGCCGACATCCTGATCGGCGGCCTCGGCGACGATTCCTACGACGTCGATTCCGCGAGCGACCAGGTGGTGGAGCGGGCGGGCGAGGGCATCGACCGGGTGCGCGCCTCGGTCAGCCACTAGCTGGCGGCCAATGTCGAGATCCTGACCCTGACGGGCATGGCCGACATCAACGGCTTCGGCAACGCGCTGGACAACACGCTGGTCGGCAATGCCGGGAACAACGTCCTCAACGGCGGCGCCGGCAACGACGCGATGGCCGGGGGCGCGGGCAACGACGTCTACGACGTGGACTCGACCGGAGACGTGGTGAGCGAGGGCGCGAATGCCGGCTACGACCGGGTGCGGGCCTCGGTCAGCTTCACGCTGAGCGCCAATGTCGAGGAACTGAACTTGGTTGGCATGGCAAACATCGATGGAGCCGGCAACGGGGGAAGCAACACCATAGTCGGCAATGCCAGGGCAAACGGCCTCTATGGCGGTGGCGGCGATGACCAGATTCTCGGTGGTGATGGCGACGATTTGATCGTTGGAGGAACAGGAAAGGATTATCTGCGCGGAGGCGCTGGTGACGATTCATTCGAAATCGCGTTTAAGTATGAAATTGTCGCCGGTGAGGTCTATGATGGGGGTAGTGGTGTTGACACGCTCTCTTTATCGCCTGGAATCAATATAATGGATCTGACGGGCCTCGATTTTCGTAACATGGAGGTGCTCAATTCTTTTACAACGATTGTTCAAATCGGAGTGCGACAAGTTACGCAATTCAATTCGATCAATGTTTCGACTCTGCAATTGATCGGAGGTGGTTCCGCCGATTTTTCCGGATTCCAAAAACTGGGCGTCACTGCCCTATATCTCTCTGATCTGGGCAACGCGGTGGATATGACTGGCGTGGCTTCCAATGTTGATCGCATCTCCATTGCCGGTGGTGCATCCGCGGACAGTGTGGTCGGCCCGGACGGTGCAGCCTCGATATACGGCAGACTGGGAAATGACCATCTGACGGCCGGTTCTGTCGGCAGCAGTCTCGACGGCGGTGAGGGAAACGACACCCTGCTCGGGGGTGCCGGCGCCGACGGGCTTCGCGGGGCGGCCGGAATGGACGTCCTCCGGGGCGGCGCGGGCGACGATATGCTGATCATCGGAGGCACCGACGTGTCGACGGGCCAATCGCTGGATGGCCACCTCGACCTGACGGCCGGCGATGTCTTCGACGGTGGGGCGGGGCGCGACACGCTCAGGGTCTTCACGGGGGCCGGCCCCTTGGACCTTTCGGTGGCTGACCTTACCGGACTTGAGGTTCTGGAAGCCTATTCCAATACGGTCGTTCTGACCGCCGCCCAACTCGACCAGTTTCTGGAAATTCATGCCAATTCGATCGCCCTCAAGGGAAGCGGCACAGTCGATTTGTCCGATGCAACGCTCGATGTTCTGAGCCTACGGCTCTCGGACAACGGCAACACCCTGATACTGTCGGGGGCCGGCTTCAATCTTCCCGAAGTTCAGGGGGGAGCGGGGGCCGATGTGGTTCTGGGCGGGCCACTATCTAGCGAGATTTATGGTAATGGCGGGGATGATGATCTCAGAGGCGATGCCGGGTTCGATCAGCTGCAAGGCGGTGCCGGCGATGACCGACTGACCGGAGGAGCCGGCGACGATTTGCTGGTCGGCGGTGCCGGTGCGGATCAGTTCATCTATCACGCCGGCGCCAATGGACTCGATCATGTCAATGACTTCATCGCCTCGGGAGGTGAGGACAAGCTGGTCTTCGAGGATTCGCTCCACGGCACCTTCAGCTATCGCGGAGCCGCAGCCTTCACCGCGAGCGGCAACAGCGAGGCACGATTTTCGGGCGAAAATTTGCTGGTTGACGCAGACGGCAACGGCACCGTGGACATCACCATCTACCTGACCGGTATGACCACCGCATCCCAGCTCCACGCCTCCGATTTCGTGTTCACCTGAACGCTGCCATCGGTGGAGGCCACGTCGAGCCGACCGTGGCCGCGGGATCCCATATGTTTGCGCAAAACTCAGGGACGGGCAGAAGCAGCATCGGTCGCGGTGCGTTGATTTGAAGGGGAGAGGATTTCATGCCGGTATTTTCAGGCACGGCGGCGGCTGACCGGATCGTCGGGAGCGCCGAGGCGGATCAGATCTATGGTCTTGACGGTGACGACAAACTCTACGGCGCGGGCGGCAATGACTGGCTGGTCGGGGGGCTCGGCAACGACATCCTTGTCGGCGGCCTCGGTGACGATTCGTACGACGTGGACTCCGCCGGCGACCAGGTGGTGGAGCGGGCGGGCGAGGGCATCGACCGGGTGCGCGCCTGGGTCAGCCATCAGCTGGCGGCCAATATCGAGATCCTGACCTTGGCGGGCACGGCCGACATCAACGGCTTCGGCAACGCGCTGGACAACTCCATCCTCGGCAATGCCGGGAACAACGTGCTTAACGGCGGTGCCGGCAACGATGCCATGGCCGGCGGCGCGGGCAATGACGTCTACGACGTGGATTCGGCCGGCGACCAGATCCAGGAACTGGCGAATGAGGGCTACGACCGGGTGCGGTCGTCGGTCAGCCTCACTCTGGGCGCCAATATCGAAGAGTTGACCCTGACCGGAACGGCCGCGATCAGCGGTACCGGCAACGCCCTTGCCAACACCATCGCCGGCAATGCGGGCGACAACGTGCTCGACGGCGGCGCGGGCGACGATGTGTTGGTCGGAGGGAAGGGCAACGACACCTACTATGTCGCCACGGCCGGTGACCGGATTGCGGAGCAGGCCGGTGAAGGCATCGACCGCGTGCTGAGCTGGGTCACCCACCAGCTCGCCGTCAATGTCGAGAATCTGGCCTTGCAGGGCACGGACAATATCGGCGCCTCAGGCAACGCTCTGGACAACACCATCACCGGCAATGACGGGAACAATACCCTCATAGGCGGCGGCGGGGACGATACAATGATCGGGGGGAAGGGCGACGATCTCTATGAGGTGGATTCCGCCGGCGACCAGATCCAGGAGGCTGCCGACGAAGGGATCGACCGGGTGCGCGTTTCGCTGGCTGCCTATGACCTAGCGGCCCATATCGAGAACCTGACGCTTATCGGCGGCGGCTCTCATACGGTCGGAGACAATGCGCTGGATAACGAAATCGTCGGTGACCGCGGTGTCGACTACATCTCGGCGACGGCCGGGCGGGATACTCTGTACGGCAACGAGGGGAATGACCGCCTCATCGGCGGTGACGGCGACGACACCCTGTCAGGCGGGGCGGGAGATGATGAGATGTTCGGCGGTGCCGGCAACGACATTTACGACGTGGATTCGGCCGGCGACCGGATCGAGGAGGCGGCGAACAATGGCTATGACCGGGTGCGGTCGCTGGCGAGCTATACGCTGGGCGCCGCTATCGAGGAGTTGAATCTGGTCGGCAGCGACCACGTCAACGGCACCGGCAACGAGATGAGCAACGTTATCACCGGGAACTTCGGGGACAATACGCTCGATGGCAAGGCCGGGGACGATGTGTTGATCGGCCGTTGGGGCGGTGACACCTACATCATTGATTCTGTTGGCGACGAGGTGGTGGAGAAGGCGGAAGAGGGCCGCGATCTGGTTGTCTCATCGGTCAGCTATCAACTCGGCGCCAATCTTGAAGATCTTATTCTCACCGGTTCGGCAAATATCAATGGTACCGGCAACGATCTGGATAACAGTATCCGGGGCAATTCCGGTGATAACATATTGAATGGCGGAGGTGGCGTGAATCAGCTGTCCGGCGGTGCCGGAAACGACACGTATATCTTGGAGCCAAGTTTTGAGTTCGATCAGATTTCCGAGCGTCCAAATGAGGGTATTGATACGGTTTTGTCCTATACTTTCAATGTTCGACTTTCTGCCAATGTCGAGAATCTGACGTTGCTCGGAACTGCAGATTTCGGGACTGGTAATGATCTCGACAATATCATCACCGGAAACGCTGAGGCGAACGGGATGGAAGGTGGTGGTGGAAGCGATACCATCATCGGCAATGGCGGCGATGATGATCTGCGGGGAGGATCCGGTCAGGACGGATTTGTATACTCCTCCATGCAGAGTGGCGTAGACACAATTGCGGATTTCAATTCGTCGGAAGGCGACCTACTGGTCTTCCAGGGGCTGCTGCACGGTACCTTCGCCTATCTCGGCGCAACTGCCTTCACCGCCGGCGGCAACAGCGAGGCACGGTTCGCCGGTGGCCAAGTGCTGGTCGATAGCGATGGCAACGGCACGACAGATATCACCATCAACCTGACGGGTATCACCTCCGCCGCCCAGCTCCATGCCTCCGATTTCGTGTTTTCGTAGCCAGATTGTAGCGGGCGCAGATCCTCGCTCTCCGCCCCGCATTTCCCGAATGCTGCATTGCAGCATTCGTATAACGTTTGCTCCGACCAAGCGCGCATCTTAGGGGCGACATTCCGTCACCGGATCCGCCCCTCATGCCGCTGCCGCTTTTCGCCCTGGCCGTTGCCGCGTTCGGCATCGGCACCACCGAGTTCGTGATCATGGGCCTGCTGCCCGATGTGGCGCGGGACCTCGGCGCCACCATCCCGGCGGCCGGCATGCTGGTCTCGGGCTATGCCCTCAGCGTCACCATCGGCGCGCCGATCGTGGCCCTGCTGACCGCGAAGCTGCCGCGCAAGACCACGCTCCTGGGGCTGATGGGCGTGTTCATCCTCGGCAACCTGATGTGCGCCCTGGCGCCCGACTACTGGTCGCTGATGGCCGCGCGGGTGCTGACGGCGCTGTGCCACGGCGCCTTCTTCGGCATCGGCGCCGTCGTCGCCACCGGGCTGGTGCCGCGGCACCAGCGGTCCCGCGCCGTCGCGCTGATGTTCTCCGGCCTCACCCTGGCCAATGTGCTGGGCGTGCCCTTCGGCACCGCGCTGGGCCATGTCGCCGGCTGGCGCGCCACCTTCGGCGCCATCGTGCCGATCGGCATCGCCGCGGCGCTGGCCATTGCCTTCATCCTGCCGCGCGATCGCGAGGCGCCGGCCGGCAACCTGCTGTCCGAGTTCTCGGTGCTGCGCAAGCCGCAGGTGCTGCTGGCCATGGCGCTCAGCATCCTGTCCTCGGTCAGCCTGTTCACCGTCTTCACCTACATCACCCCGATCCTCGAGACCGTGTCCGGCCTGACGCCGCAGGGCGTCACCACCGCGCTGCTGCTGTTCGGCGTCGGCATCACCGTCGGCAACCTGTTCGGCGGCCGCCTGGCCGACTGGCGGCTGATGCCGGCGGTGATGATCAGCTTCACCGCTCTGGCCGTGGTCTGTGCCGGCTTCGGCTTGGCCGCACCCTTCATGGTGCCGGCCGTCGCCGCCATGGTGCTGTGGGGCGTGGTGCAGTTCAGCCTCGGCGCACCGCTGCAGACCCGGGTGGTCGACCAGGCGCATGAGGCGCCGAACTTGGCCTCCACCCTGAACCAGGGCGCGTTCAACCTCGGCAACGCCGCGGGCGCCTGGCTCGGCGGCGCCGCGATCACCGCCGGCATGCCCTATGGCCAGATCCCCTATCTCGGCGCCGCCGTCGCCGTAGCCGGTCTCGCTGTCGCGGTGCTGTCCTACGCGCTGGACCGGCGCGCGCCCGCACTGGCCTGAGCCGATCCGTCCCGGCTTGATCCGCGTCGATGGCAAGCTCAAGTAAGCTTGAGCATCGGCCGCGACGGATCAAGCCATGGACGGAGTCCTGACCATCAACCAGGTGGCGCGGCGCAGCGGCGTCGCCGCCTCGGCGCTGCGCTACTATGAGGAGCGGGGGCTGATCCGGTCCGAGCGCGCCGGCTCCGGCCACCGCCGATTCCCCCGCGCGGTGCTGCGGCGGATCGCCTTCATCGTCTTCGCCCAGCGGCTCGGCATGTCGCTGGAGGAGGTGAAGGCCGAGCTCGACAAGCTGCCGACCGATCACATCCCCACCGGCGAGGACTGGTCGCGCCTGTCCGGCGGCTGGACCCGGCGGATCGATGAGCGGATCGCCGAACTGGAGCGGCTGAAATCCGGCCTGGCCGGCTGCATCGGCTGCGGCTGCCTGTCGATGTCGAGCTGCGGCCTGGTCAACCCGGCGGACCGCGCCGGCCGCCTCGGCCCCGGGCCGCGCTTCTGGGTCGGCGACAAGGCCGTCGAGCGCAGGCCTCGTGGATAGGGCTCAAGCCCTCTTCCAGCGCTGCAGCAGGTCGGTGATCCGGCCGAAGGCGAGGTCGGCCAGCACCGCCAGCGTGCCCACCACCACCGCGCCCTGGATGACATAGGCCAGGTTGTTGCCGTTCAGCCCGACGATGATCGGCGTGCCGAGTGTGCGGGCGCCGACGGTGGAGGCGATGGCCGCCGTGCCGATGTTGACCGCGACCGAGGTGCGGATGCCGGCCATGATCACCGGCGCCGCCAGCGGCAGCTCCACCGACCACAATCGCCGGGCCGGCCCCATGCCCATGCCCTCCGCCGCGTCGCGCGCGGCCGGCGGCACCTGCTCCAGCCCCGCGATGGTGTTCTCGACGATCGGCAGCAGGCCGTAGAGCGACAGGGCGATCAGCGCCGGCCAGGCGCCGAAGCCCAGCAGTGGGACCGAGATCGCCAGCACCGCCACCGGCGGGAAGGTCTGGCCCATCGCCGTCACCGTCTCGACCAGGCCGCGGAACTCGGCCCCGGCACGGCGGGTGACGAAGATGCCGGCAGCGACGCCGATGACAACCGCGATCAGGCTCGACGCCCCGACCAGCGCGACATGCGCCACCACCAGGGCCGGGAAGCTGTCGGCCTCGTAGAAGGGCCGCTCCAGCTGCGGGAACCAGGCGGCGAAGAGCGGCCGGGTCAGCGGC
>NZ_JANX01000323.1 GCF_000767795.1 Inquilinus limosus MP06
GGCGGCCGCCGCCCTAAGAGGCCAGCACCTCGTCGACCATTGCGACCAGCGCGGCCTCGGAGACGGCCGACTTCGTGCGCACGGCCTCCTCCTTCACGCGCTTCAGCAGGGCATCGCGCTGGGCGTCGGTGACGGTGTAGCCGAGCTGCGACAGCTTCACGTCGATCGAGGCCGCGCCGCTCTTCTTGCCCAGCACGATCTCGCGGGTCTGGCCGACCAGGTCGGGCACGAAAGGCTCCGCGGTGAAGGGCTGCTTCAGCACCCCCGCGACGACGGTGCCCGATTCATGGGCGAAGGAGTTGCGGCCGACGATCGCCTTGTGCCGCTGCAGGGGCACGCCCGACAGCTCCTCCACCAGCCGGGAGAGGCCGGTGAGCATCGTGGTGTCGAGCCCCAGATCCACCCCGTACAGCACGAACAGCGCCACCGCGACCTCCTCCAGCGATGCGTTGCCGGAGCGCTCGCCGATGCCGTTCATCGTCACCGACAGGTACTCCGCCCCCGCCGCGGCCCCGGCGATGGTGTTGGCGACGGCCAGGCCGAAATCGTTGTGGCAATGGATCTCGAGCGGCACGGGCGTCGCCTTCTTCACCTCGCGCACGAGATGGCCGATGGCCTGCGGGGTGGCGCAGCCCGCCGTATCGACCAGCCTGATCCGGTCGATCGTGCCGCGCGCCGTCAGCTCCCCGACCACCCGCAGCAGGAAGGCCATGTCGCACCGCGTCGTGTCGTAGGGGCTGAAGATGACGTGCAGGCCCAGCTCCCGGGCATAGCTCGTCACCTCGATCGCCTTCTGCAGATAGCTCTCGTCGTCGAGCTTGAGCTTGGCCTCGCGCTGCAGATAGCCGATCGGCAGGCTCAGCCGCACCGCCCAGGCGCCGCAATCCTTGACCAGGTCGATGTCCTGGCGCCGGGCCAGGGCCAGGGCGCTGATCTTCGCGGTCAGCCCGGCATCGACGATCGCCGCCAGGGCCTCGCGGTCCTGCGGCGAGACCGACGGGGTCCCGGCCTCGATCTCATAGACGCCGAGCGCGTCGAGCTCGCGCGCGATGGCCAGCTTCTCGGCAGCGGTGAAGACCACGCCCGCCTGCTGCTCGCCGTCGCGCAGGGTGCAGTCGGCGACGCGCACGGTCTCGGCGAACAGCAGGTCGCCGCCGGCGGCATGGTGGAACGGGCTGGTCATCCAAAGCGGCTTTCCCGCCGCGGGGGCGGGCTTCCGGGTCTCGCTGCTCATCGCTTCCATGTCCGAATGCTGGGGTTCAGGGTCTGGGAAAGGCGGGGGGCGGCGTGATGGACCGGCTGCGGCTCATCCGCACCTTCGTCGCGGTCGCCAATGCCCGCAGCTTCACCGCGGCGGCCGAAGGCCTCAGCCTGTCGCGGGCCGCGGTCACCAAGCAGGTGGCGGCGCTGGAGGACATGCTGCGGGTGCAGTTGCTGAGCCGGACGACCCACTCGGTCAACCTGACCGATGCCGGCGCCGTGCTGCTCGAGGAGGGGCCGAGGCTGCTCGACGATTTCGAGGCGCTGGAGCTCAGGATGCGGTCGGCCACGGCACGGCCGGCCGGCACCGTGCGCATCGGCACGCCGCCCTCCTTCGGCGCCTACCATGTGGTGCCGGCGATCCGCGCCTTCGGCGCCGTCCATCCCGACATCCAGGTCGCGCTCACCAACGATGACGGGTCGCTCGACATCGTCCGGAGCGGCTTCGACTTCTCGATCCGCATCGCCCATTCGCTGCGGGACGCCAGCAGCATCTCGCGCCTGCTGATGCGCGCCCCGCAGGTGCTGGTGGCCGCGCCGGCCTATCTGGAATGCCATGGCGCGCCGCAGGCGCCAGGCGACCTGGCCGGGCATCGATGCCTTGTCCACACCGGCAAGTCGCCGACGGGGATCTGGCGCTTCCAGCGGGACGGGGATGCCTTCCAGGTCCATGTGACGGGCCCGTTCTGGTCGAATTTCGGCGAGGCGATCCGGTCCGCGGCCCTGATGGGCGAGGGGATTTCCATGCATCCGACCTACATGGTCGACGACGACATCCGGGCCGGCCGCCTGCGCCAGGTGATGACGGACTTCACCCCGACCGAGCTGGAGATCCGCGCAGTCTATCCGCGGCGGGATCTGCCGCTGCGCGCCACGCTGTTCCTCGACCATCTGCGCGACTGGCTGAGGACCGAGGCGCGCTGGGCGAGATCCGTGCCGCAGGCCGGCCGGAGCCATGGGATCGATCTTCATCCCCGGCCTCCGAATGGCGGCGTGGCCGCGGCGAGATAGTCGGGCGTCACCATCGACGGTGCGGTGACGCCGAGCAGCGCCATGTCGCGGTCGATCTCCTCGGCCAGGATGGCGATCGCCCGGCGGATCCCGGCGGCGCCGGCCGCGGCCGCGGCGAACAGGAAGGGACGGCCCAGGAACACGAAATCCGCACCGAGGGCGAGGGCCTTGAGCACGTCCGACCCTCGGCGGATGCCGCTGTCGAACAGGATCGGCAGGCCCTTCGCCTCGGCCGCGATCGCCGGCAGCGCCCGCAGCGGAGACACGGCGCCGTCGAGCTGGCGGCCGCCATGGTTCGACACGATGATCCCGTCAGCCCCCGCCTCGGACGCGATCCTCGCATCGCGGGGCGACAGCACGCCCTTGATCAGCAGCTTGCCGCGCCATCGAGCCCGGATGAACTCGAACGAGACCCAGCTCAGGGCATCGCGCCGCCCGAGGGCGCGCACCGCGGCGGGCGAGACGACCGGCGGGCCGCGATGCCGGTCCATGTTCTCGAAATGCGGCATGCCCCGCCGCGCCAGCGTGCGCAGCACCGTGCCGAGCAGCCAGCGGGGATGCGTCGCGCCCTGCCAGAACAGCCGCGGGCCGGGGCGGAGCGGCAGGTCGAAGCCGTTGCGGATGTTGTGCTCGCGGTTGGCCGCGACCGGCACGTCGGCTGTCAGGACCAGCGTCTCGAACCCGGCATCGGCGACCCGCTGCAGGAAGCCGTCGATCCGGTCGGTCTCGGCCGGCAGATAGGCCTGCATCCAGGTGTCGGGCGCCGCGGCGCGGATCTGCTCCATCGGGATGATCGAGGTCGCGCTCAGGACCATCGGGATCCGCACCTCCGCGGCCGCCCGGGCCAGCAGCAGATCCGCCTCGAAGGCGCAGATGCCGGTCAGCCCCATCGGCGCGATGCCGAAGGGGTGGGCCTGCGGGCGCCCGAACAGGGAGGTCGCCTGCGACCGGGCGGAGACGTCGGCCAGGATTCTCGGCAGGAAGCGAAGCTCAGCGAAGGCCGCCCGGTTGTCGCGCAGCGACGCCTGCTCCTCCGCCCCGCCGGCGACGAAGCCGTACAGCATCCGCGGCAGGCGGCTGCGCGCCGCCCGCTCGAAATCGTCAAGGCACAGGAAGCGCCGGTCCCGCGCCGGCGGTGCCGTGGCTGCCGTTGCGTGCGAAAGGCGCAGGCTCGCCGCGGGCGAGGTGTTTCGGATCATCTGAACGGGCCCTGCCCAAGTTCTGACCGACTGATCCGATAGCAGTTTATTGCCGATCCTGGTGTTTCCTCTCCGGAAAAACGCTGTTTCGCTTTTGGATCGGAAGCGGTTGTTTGAATCCTTGTATGATTTTTGCCGTAAAGGAAGCATGGATAGGAAGTAAAATCATGGTCGTTGTTGTGGCGAATGCGTCCGGGCTCGGGGCCAGGATTTCGGAGATCGATCTGGCCCAGCCTCTCGGCGAAGAGGATTTCGGCATTATTCTCGGGTCGCTGGCGCAGCACGGGGTGATCTGGTTCCCGGGCCAGCAGATCGACGCCGGCCAGCTCAAGGCGTTCAGCGCCCGCTTCGGGACGCTGGAGATCAATGTCGCCAACGCATTCCAGGAGCCGGGCCACCCCGAGGTGATGATCCTGTCCAACATCACCGAGAACGGCCGGCCGATCGGCCTGTCGGATGCCGGCCAGGACTGGCACACCGACATGTCTTACAGCCGCGACATCGCCTTTGCGAATGTGCTCTACGCCATCAAGGTGCCGCGCCGCGACGGGGTGGCGCTGGGCGCCACCGAGTTCGCCGACATGTACGCCGCCTGCGAGGCGCTGCCGGACGAGGTCCGCAAGCGGCTGGAAGGCGCCACGGCGCTGCACGACTTCAACAAGTTCTGGGAGGAGATGCGCCGCCGGCCCGGCAGCAACCGGCCGCCCCTGACCGAGGAGCAGCGGCGGCAGAAGCCCCCGGTGTCCCACCCGATCCTCCTGCGCCACCCGATCAGCGGCCGCACCGTGCTCTACGCCAACCCCGGATACGCGATCCGGATCGACGGATGGGACCAGGAGGAGAGCGACCGCATGCTCGATTTCCTGTTCGAGCACCAGCTGCAGGAGCGGTTCCGCTACACCCATCGCTGGCGCGAGGGCGACGTGCTGATGTGGGACAACATCTCGACGCTGCACAACGCCCGGCCGGACTACACCAAGGACGAGCACCGGCTGATCAAGCGGTGCCAGGTGATGGCCGACAGGGTGTTCGACGCGGACTTCGCGCGGCGCGCCCGGCTGGGGGCGGCATAGATCGCGCCCCTTGAGCGAAACTCAATCATCCTTTCGATATCGTCGTTTGACGGCGGCCGCGGATCCCCCTTCTCTGGTCGAAAATCGGGAGGGTCGTTCCGTGCAAAGCTCACCATCTCCGCAGCCGGTCCGGCACCGCCATGGGTGACGCCCGCCTTGCCCGGGCCGCATCCGTGGTCGGCGTCGGCCACACCGACTGGGTGGCCGACCATGCCGCCGTCCGGTCCGGCGCCAAGCCCCATGATTCCTATGGCTATGCCGCCGTCGCCTTCCGCGCCGCCCTGGCCGATGCCGGGATCGACCGCGACGAGATCGACGGGCTGATCGTCGGCCCGACCACGGCCTATGAGCGGGTGGCCGAGGTGCTGGGGCTGAACGTCCGCTGGGGCGGCCAGGCCGACGCGATGCTGGCCGTGATCGAAGCCTGCATGGCGGTCGCGACCGGCATGGCCGAGGTGGTGGCGCTGGTCTACGGCAACGACCAGCGGTCGGCCGCGGTGAACTATGGCGGGCCGGACGCGCAGGGCGGCGGCGCCTTCCTGTCCTATGTCTATCACGCGCCCTGGGGATTCACCTCGCAGGGCGCCCTCTACGCCATGATGTTCCGGCGCTACATGGCGCTGACCGGCCTGACCGAGGCCGAACTGGGCGAGGTGGCGGTGGCCCAGCGCCTGGCCGCCAGCCGGAACCCGAACGCCCTGATGCGCAAGCCGATCGGCATCGAGGACTATCTGGCCTCGACCTATATCTGCGAGCCGCTGCACCTGTTCGACTACTGCCTGATCAATGATGGCGGCGTGGCGCTGATCATCGCCGAGGCCGGGCGGGCTAGGCGGATGACCGGCCGCGCGGTGCCGATCCACGGGGTTGGCCGGTCCGACCTGAACCGCGGCGCCACCAGCCTGGAGCCGCGGCTGTTCGACTTCTACCGCCCCGCCCAGCGCCAGACGGCGGCCCAGGTCTTCGACATGGCCGGCGTCGGGCCGCGGGACATGAGCGCCCTGCAGATCTACGACAGCTTCTCCTGCCACATCCCGCTGGCGCTGGAAGGCTACGGCTACTGCGGCGACGGCGAGGCCGGGCGCTTCATGCGCGACCACGGCATCTCCCTGGCCCGCGGCCTGCCGGTCAACACCAGCGGCGGCCACCTGTCGGAGAGCTACATGCAGGGCTGGAACCACCAGGTCGAGGCGGTGCGCCAGGTGCGCGGCGAAGGCGGCGACCGGCAGGTGCCGGACTGCCGCTTCGTCCATTACAGCTCGGACGTGGCTGGCAAGGCCGTGTCCATCATCTACGGTCGATAGGCGGCGCAGATGGGCCTCTCCGAACGCGTTCTCACCCTCTACGACCGGCCGATGTGGGCGGCCCTGGAACAGGGGCGGCTGGAGCTGCAATGCTGCGCCGCCTGCGGCCGCTTCCGCTATCCGCCCGGCCCCGCCTGCCCGGACTGCCTGTCGCTCGACCACCGCTGGCAGCCGGTGTCCGGGCACGGCACGATCCTGTCCTGGGTCGTCTTCCACCGGCAGTATTTCGACGACCACCCGCCGCCCTACAATGCGGTCGCGGTCCAGCTGGCCGAGGGGCCGGTCATCGTCTCCAACCTCGTGGGGGCGGAGCCGGCGGGAAGCTGGATCGGCGCGGAGGTCGAGATCTTCTGCCGCGCGCATGGCGACCGCATCCAGCACGCCGTCCGCCTGCGCGGCGACGGGCAGCCTCATCCGGGAAGCGACAATCGATGATCGAACAGGACGTATCCGTGATCACCCGGCACGGCACGATGCCGGCCTTCACCGCCTGCCCGTCCGAACCCGGGCGGTATCCCGCGATCCTGTTCTACATGGACGCGCCCGGCATCCGGGAGGAGCTGCGCAACATGGCGCGGCGGATCGCCCGGCAGGGCTATTTCTGCGTGCTGCCCGACATGTACTACCGCCTGGGGCAGCTGCGCTTCGACCTGCCGCGGCGGGACGACCGCATGTCGGCGGTGATCGGCGCCGCCATGCGCCATCTCGACGACGACCGGGTGATGGACGACACCGCCGGCCTGCTGGCCTTCGTCGATGCCCAGGACCGGGTGCGGCCCGGCCCGGTCGGCGCTGTCGGATACTGCATGAGCGGCCGCTACGTCACCGTGGCCGCGACCCGGTTCCCGCATCGCTTCGCCGGCGTCGGGTCGCTCTACGGCGTCGGCCTGGTGACCGAGGACGAGGCGTCGCCGCACCGGCTGGTCGATCGCATCCGCGGCGAGATGTATTACGGCTTCGCCGAGACCGACGGCGCCGCCCCGCCCGAGACCATCGCCGCGCTGCAGGCGGCGCTCGATGCCGCCGGGACGCGCTATGTCCTGGATATCCATCCCGGCACCCGCCACGGCTACGGCTTCGCCGCCGGCGCCGCCTACGAGACGATCGCGGCCGAGAAGAGCTGGGACCGCCTGTTCGACCTGTGGGACAGGACGCTGACGTGACCTTGCCAGCAGAGCCGAACCGTCCCCTGGCCGGCGTCACCATCGTCGAGAGCTATGCGCCCGGGGCGCCGCTGATGCTGCGCCTGGCCGGGGGGCTGGCGGGCCGGATCGCTGCCG
>NZ_JANX01000324.1 GCF_000767795.1 Inquilinus limosus MP06
CCTGCAGCGCCGCGGCCAGCGCATCCTCGTCGGCGAAGCCGGGGCCCAGCGCCGACCAGCCGGGCGCGTCGATCGAGACGGCGAGGTCGATCACGGCTTCGGCTTCCGGGCGCTGTCCGCCGCCTCATAGGCGCGCACGATGCGCGCGACCAGCGGATGGCGCACCACGTCGCGGTCGTTGAAGCGGACGACGCGGATGCCCTCGACCCCGTCCAGGATCTCCAGCGCGTCGACCAGGCCGGATTTCTCGCCGCGCGGCAGGTCGACCTGGCTGATGTCGCCGGTGACCACCATGCGGCTGGCCTCGCCCATGCGGGTCAGGGCCATGCGCATCTGCATCACCGTGGTGTTCTGCGCCTCGTCCAGGATGACGAAGGAATGGGCCAGGGTGCGGCCGCGCATGAAGGCCAGCGGCGCGATCTCGATCACGCCGGTCTCCATGTGCTTGGCCACCTGCTCGGCCGGCAGCAGGTCGTAGAGCGCGTCGTAGAGCGGGCGGAGGTAGGGGTCGACCTTCTCCTTCATGTCGCCGGGCAGGAAGCCCAGCCGCTCGCCCGCCTCGACCGCCGGGCGCGACAGCACGATGCGGTCGACCAGCCCCGCGATCAGCATCGACACCGCCTGGGCGACGGCGAGATAGGTCTTGCCGGTGCCGGCCGGGCCGACGCCGAACACCATCTCGCTCTGCGCCAGCGCCTCGATATAGTCGGCCTGGGTCGGCGAGCGCGGGCCGATGCGCTTGCGCCGGGTGACGATCGCGGCCTCGGCCTTCAGCAGGGTGCGGGCCGATGTGCCTTCGGCGGCGGGCGCGTCGCGCATCAGCCGGATCACGCCGTCGATGTCGGCATTGGTGGCGCCCTGGCCCTGGGACAGGCGCTGCCACAACGTCTCCAGCACCAGCCGGGCCTGCTCCACCGCCTCGGCCGGGCCCTTGAGGGTCACGGTGTTGCCGCGGGAGGAGAGCGAGACTCCCAGCTGGTGCTCGATCCGCAGCAGATGGGTGTCGTGCTCACCATACAATAGCGGCAGCAGCCGGTTGTCGTCGAAGCTGATGTCCACGCGCTGGGGCGCCGGCTTGGCGCCCGGCTTGGCCGCGGTTCTGGATTGCGCTGGCATCAGCCCGGAATCCTCGGGGTTGCGGGTCACGCCGCCGCCTCCGCATCCGCCAGGGCGACGGTGCCGGTCAGGCTCAGCAGCTTGCCCTCGGTGATGCGGACCGGCTGTATGGTGCCGAGCAGCCGGTCCGGCGCGTCGAGATGCACCGACTGCATCCACGGGCTGCGGCCGTGCAGCTGGCCGGGGCGGCGGCCCTGGCGGTCCAGCAGCACCGGCACCACGTGCCCGGCCATGCCCTGGTTGAAGGCGGCCTGCTGCGCCCACAGCAGCTGCTGCAGCGCCTGCAGCCGCTCGTCCTTCGCCGTCTCCGGCAACTGGTCGTCGAGGGCGGCGGCCGGGGTGCCGGGGCGGGCGCTGTATTTGAAGCTGTAGGCCTGGGCGAAGCCGATCTCGGTCACCAGCTTCAGCGTGTCGGCGAAGTCGCGGTCGGTCTCGCCCGGGAAGCCGACGATGAAGTCTGAGGACAGGGCCAGGTCCGGCCGGGCCGCGCGCAGCCGGTCGACGATGCGGCGATACGCATCGGCGTCATGCCTGCGGTTCATTGCCGCCAGGATGCGGTCCGAACCGGCCTGTACCGGCAGGTGCAGGAAGGGCATCAGCTGCGGCACGTCGCGATGGACGGCGATCAGGTCGTCGTCCATGTCGCGCGGATGGCTGGTGGTGTAGCGGATGCGGTCCAGCCCATCGATCTCGGCCATGGCCCGGATCAGCCGGCCCAGGCCCCAGACGGTCCCATCGGGCCCATCGCCATGGAAGGCGTTGACGTTCTGGCCCAGCAGCGTGATCTCGCGGGCCCCGGCGGCGACCAGGCGGCGTGCCTCGCCCAGGATGCCGGCCGCGTCGCGCGAATACTCGGCGCCGCGGGTGTAGGGGACGACGCAGAAGGTGCAGAACTTGTCGCAGCCCTCCTGCACCGACAGGAAGGCCGAGGCGCCCTGGACGCCCTGGTCACCCGGCAGGTGGTCGAACTTGCTCTCGACCGGGAAGTCGGTGTTGACCAGGGGCTTGCCGGCCTGGCGATGGGCGCGGGCCACCATCTCCGGCAGCTGGTGGTAGGTCTGCGGCCCGAACACCATGTCGACCCAGGGGGCGCGATGGGCGATCTCCTCGCCCTCGGCCTGGGCGACGCAGCCGGCCACCGCGACGATCATGGGGGCCTCACCGGCCTTGCCCTCCTTCAGCGGGCGCAGCCGGCCGAGGTCGGAGAACACCTTCTCCGTCGCTTTCTCGCGGATATGGCAGGTGTTGAGGATGACCATGTCGGCCCCCTCCGGGCTGTCCGCCAGGGCATAGCCCAGCGGGGCCAGGATGTCCGCCATCCGACCGCTGTCGTAGACGTTCATCTGGCAGCCCCAGGTCTTGATGAACAGTTTCTTACTGGCTGCGGTCTTCACGCGCGCGGGTCCGATGCGGTCCAGGTCTTGGGATTGCGATGATAGATCACGGCGCCGCAGGCGAAAATCAAGCCTTGGGTCATGCGGCGCGGCGCTGATCGGCCATGCTGTCGTTCCCGGGGGCCGGCAGCCGGCCGGCATTGGCGTCGGACACGCCGCCGGCGATCGCGCGCCAGCAATGGTCCGCCAGCGCCTTGCGTGACCGCACATTCTCCAGCGTCACCGGCGGGTGGAAGATCACGGTGATCCGGAGCTGGCCCTGCTTCACCACGTTCCACAGATGGGGCAGCAGGTCCATGTCGCCGTACCAGGCGTAGATCGGGCGCAACCGGCGGCCCAGCGGGATGCCGTCCAGCGTGGTGCAGGCCAGCGACACCGGCTGCACCGTCAGCGGCCTGCCGTCGATGCGCAGCCCGGCGGCGGCGAACAGCGCGCTCTTGAACGGCAGGGTGCGGTTGCCGTCGCTCGACGTGCCCTCCGGGAACAGCACCAGGTTGTCGCCGGCCTCCAGCCGCGCCTGCAGGCTGTCGCGCTGGATGTCGGCCGAGCCGCGCTTGGTCCGGTCGACGAACACCGTGCGCTGCAGCCGGGCCAGGGCGCCGAAGAACGGCCAGGTGCCGACCTCGGTCTTGGCGACGAAGCTGCCGGGGATCAGCGATCCCAGCACCTCGATGTCGAGATAGGACAGGTGGTTGGAGACGAACAGCGTCGGCGCCGCCTCCGACATCGCGCCGCGGACCTCGACGTCGAGGCCGAGGATGCGGCAGCAGGTGCGATGGTAGAACACCGGCAGGCTGGTCTGCAGCCGCCAGCCGAAGCGCACGGCCAGGGCCTGCACCGGCATCAGCATGACGGTCCAGGGCACATAGACGGCGAGCCGGGCCACCGCCCGGAGCTTCGACCCGAGACGCGTGCCCGCCATCGCTCCGGTCAGTCCTTCCGGAAGGCCAGAATCGGCCGCTCGCGCTTCAGCTCGTAATGCTTGAAGTATTTCTCGGTCACCAGGTCGGTCTTGACGATGATGGCGACGTCGGTGGTGCCGAACTGCTCGTCGATCACCGCGCCGTCGCCGACATGGCCGCCGAGGCGCAGATAGCCCTTGATCAGCGGCGGCAGGGCGGCGATCGCCTCGCGCTGGTCGATCTCGGTCAGCGGCAGCAGCCGCATGTCGGTGTAGCGCTCGGGCAGGGCCTTGGGCCGCAGCGCCGGCGGCGCCAGATGATAGTGGTACAGGTAGGACAGCGGCAGCTTCAGCGCCTCCGGGTCGGTCCCGGGCAGGCTGCCGCAGCCGAACATGATCTCGATGTCATGCTGGAACAGATAGGCGGCGATGCCGCGCCACAGCAGCTGCATGGTGCCGCCGGAGCGGTAGGGGCCGGCGACGCAGGACCGCCCGAGCTCCAGGATCCGGCCGGGATGGGCCTCGATCTTGCTGATGTCGTATTCGCTGGCGGAGTAGAAGGCGCCGATCTTCGCCGCCCCGTCGCGCTGGATCAGCCGGTAGGTGCCGACCACGCCCTCGACGCCCTTGCCGCGCGCATGGTCGATCACCAGCAGGTGGTCGGCGACGTCGTCATAGGCATCGAAGTCGCGGCGGGCAGCCGCCATCTCGACCGAGGGCTGGGCCGCCATCTCCTGATAGAAGATGGCATAGCGCAGCTCCTGGGCCGCCCAAATCTCCTCCTCCGTCTCGGCCAGCCGGACCTCGAGATTGCCTGCGCGCAGGCTGAACCCGTGGTCATCGACGAAGGTTGTGACTGCCATGCTGCGTCCGTCCGCTTCAATTCCCCCGATGCGCCGCGGCGATTCTGGTGTCGTCGCACAAGGCGCTCGCCCAATTATAAAGCAGAACGGTTACAAATGTGCGCGGATTTCGCGGCCAAGGTCGCGGCGCGCCGGCCGGGGCCGGAAAACCGGCGGCCCGCCTGGGGGTGGACCGCCTGCGACTCGCCGTCAGTCGCGCCGCGCGCGGGTGCCGAGGCCGATCTGCTTGGCCAGCTTGCTGCGCTGCTTGGCGTAGTTCGGCGCCACCATCGGATAGTCGGCCGGCAGGCCCCAGCGCTCCCGGTACTCGTCCGGGGTCATGTTGTAGGCCGTCTTCAGGTGCCGCTTCAGCATCTTCAGCTGCTTGCCGTCCTCGAGACAGATGATGTAGTCCGGCGTGACCGACTTCTTGATGGGAACCGCCGGCTGGGGCTTTTCCGCGACCGGCGTCGGTTCAGTCCCGAGACCATTCAATGCGCGGTAGACTTGCTCGATCAGGCCGGGCAGGTCGGAGATTGCAACGGTATTGTTTCCTACGTGTGCCGCGACGATTTGGCTCGTCAGGTTCATCAAATCGTTGGACGGCGTTTCATTGCTCATGTTCATACTCCCGCGGCACGATTGTTGGGTATATAAGTCGCCCACTACTGGACTGCAACATGAATCGCCATGAAAATCGAGAATGCGTCATGAGCAATGAGCCGACGGTCCGGACACTCGATGTAACGGCGGAAGTCTGCCCTTTCACTTTCGTCAAAACCAAGCTGCTGCTGGAAGATATGAAGCCCGGCGAAGTGGCGGAAATACGGCTGAACGCGGGTGAACCGCTGATCAATGTTCCGCGCTCGGCAACGGAAGGCGGCCATCGCGTGCTGTCGGTGGAACCCGAGGATGCCGGCGAGACCCGCTGGCTGGTGCGGATCGAGCGCGGCCCGGAGGGCTGAGAGCGGCCGATCCCGTCTCGATTCATCTACATGCACCTGTAGTTGACTTTTATTTCACGTCCTGTCACGTCGATACTCCCCGCCCGAGGAGGAACCCGTCGATGCGCTCCTACCGCACGCCCAGCCTGGCCGCGCTGGCCCTGATCCTCGCTGTCGCCGGCGGCACGCCCGCTCCGGCCCAGGACGTGCTGCCCGACGGCATCACCCCGGCCTCCGACCCGTCGGCGATCCCGGCCACGGCCAAGGCCCGCAAGGACACCGTGGTCGCTTCGATCAACGCGCCGCAGGGCGTGTTCAACCCCTATTTCTTCAGCAATGGCTGGGACGAGAACGTCACCAACGTGATCTTCGGCCGGCTGATCAACTACGACAGCCAGGGCAAGCTGATCCCGGAGCAGGCCGAATCCTGGACCGTCAGCCCGGACAACCTGGTCTACACCATCAAGCTGCGGCCCGGCCTGACCTTCAGCGACGGCTCGCCGCTGACCGCCGAGGACGTCGCCTTCACCCTGACGGTGCTGCACGACCCGACGCTGGAGAGCGAGACCGACATCACGCCGGCCGCCATCGCCGGCGGGGCGGAATACAAGGCCGGCAAGGCCGACAGCATCGCCGGCCTCAAGGTGATCGACCCGCAGACCATCCAGGTCACCACCACCCAGCCGGGCGCCAAGACGCTGGCCCTGCTCGGCGGTCCGGTGCTGTCCAAGGCGCATTACGGCAAGGGCTTCGCACGCGGCCGGCTCGACGGCATCCGGGCCCTGGGCGGCGACCCGCTGGGCGCAGGCCCCTATGTCTTCGACAAGTTCATCCCCGGCCAGGAGGTGCGGTTCCACGCCAATCCGCGCTACTACGCCGGCAAGCCGGGGGTGGAGCATTTCATCTACCGGATCACCTCGGACGCCACCAAGCTGCAGCTGTTCCAGACCGGCGAGACCGACTATGACGGCTTCACGGTCAGCCAGGACAATGTCGACGCGCTGCAGAGCCTGGGCTTCGCCGCGATCAACCTGTACGGCTCCAGCGACTACAGCATGATCGAGTTCAACCCGAAGGACCCGCTGCTGCAGGACGTGCGGGTGCGGCATGCCCTGACCTACGGCCTCGACCGCCAGACCCTGGTGACGGTGGTCTATCAGGGCTATGGCACGGTCGCGACCCAGCCGGTGGCGCCGATCTCCTGGGCCTATGACGCCAGTGCGGTCGAACCCTTCGCCTACGACCCGGCCAAGGCCGCGGCGCTGCTGGACGAGGCCGGATGGAAGGCGGGGCCGGACGGCATCCGGGTCAAGGACGGCCAGCGCCTGTCACTGCGCCTCCTGGCCACCAAGTCGCTGTTCAACGACGCGCTGATCCCGATCGCCAAGGAGAACTGGAAGGCGATCGGCGTCGACCTGGTGCCCGAGGTGTCGGACTTCAACGCCCTGCTGGCCAAGCGCAAGGCCGGCGACTACAACCTCGCCACCTTCCGCACCTCGACCATCAACGACCCGCATGAGGGGGTCGAGGATTTCTTGTCGACCGGCGATGTCGGCCGGCTCGGCTATCACGACGACGAGGTCGAGCGGCTGATCCTGGCCGGCAACGCCGAACTCGACCCGGAGAAGCGCAAGCCGATCTACCACCAGCTGTACAAGGCGCTGGCCGACAACCCGCCGGTGATCTTCCTGGCCTACCGCAAGATCCTGTCGGCGACCGATGCCCGGGTGGAGGGCTTCAACCCCGACATCTACAACGGCATCATCGCCAGCCTGCCGAAGCTGAAGATCGTGCGGTGAGCTTCTTGCCCGGTCTTGCCCAGATTTTCCTCCCCCTCCCCCTGCGGGAGGGGGTAGGGGGAGGGGGCTCTCTCGGCTAGCGCCGGCTTCGGTCCACAGGCTGCGGTGATGACGGATACGATCCTAACCCA
>NZ_JANX01000325.1 GCF_000767795.1 Inquilinus limosus MP06
GATGCCCTGGAACTGCCGTTGCCGCGCAGCCCGCGCCTGCTGCGCGTCGTGCGGGCGCTGATGGACGATCCGGCGGAGCGGCAGTCGCTGGACGCGCTGGCCCGCGACGCCGCCCTGTCGCGGCGCAGCCTGACCCGTCTGTTCCGGCAGGAGACTGGGCTGTCGGTCGGGCAGTGGCGGCTGCGCCGGCGCGTGGTCGCCGCCATCGCGCTGCTGGCAGAGGGCCGGACGGTCACCGACACCGCCCTGACCCTTGGCTATGACAGCGTCGGCGCCTTCGCCCAGTCCTTCCGCAAGGTCACCGGCGCGGCGCCGTCGGCCTATCGGCGGAACGCCTAGCCGAGCACTAGATCGTCGCGATGGATCATCTCGTCCCGGCCGCGATAGCCGAGGATGGCCTCGATCTCGCGGCTCTTGTGGCCGCGGATGCGGTCGGCGTCGTCGGAATCATAGGCCGACAGGCCGCGGCCCAGCACCCTGCCCTGCCTATCCTTGACCGCGATCGGGTCGCCGCGGCGGAAGCTGCCTTCGACCGCCGTCACCCCGGCCGGCAGCAGGCTGCGGCCGTCGGCCAGCGCCCTGGCCGCGCCGGCGTCGATCACCACCGACCCGACCGGCTTCAGCGAGCCGGCGATCCAGCGCTTGCGGGCCGTGCGCGGCTCCGCCCCCGGCACGAACCAGGTGCAGGGCGCGCCGGATTCGATGCGCTGCAGCGGCGCCGCCTCCTTGCCCATGGCGATGACCATGCGGCAGCCGGCGCCCATGGCGATGCGGGCGGCCACCAGCTTGGTGACCATGCCGCCGGAGGAGTAGCCGGGCAGCGCCTCGCCGGCCATGGCCTCGATCTCCGGCGTCAGCTCGTCGACCTCGGGGATCAGCGTCGCCGCGGGATCGCGCTTCGGATCGGCGGTGTACAGCCCGTCGATGTCGGACAGCAGCACCAGCGTGTCGGCCGACACCATCTGCGACACCCGCGCCGCCAGCCGGTCATTGTCGCCGAAGCGGATCTCGGCCGTCGCCACCGTGTCGTTCTCGTTGATCACCGGCACGGCGCCGAGCCGAAGCAGCGTCTCGATCGTGGCGCGGCCGTTCAGGTGGCGGCGGCGGTCCTCGGTGTCCTGCAGCGTCAGCAGGATCTGGGCCACGGTGATGTCGTGCCGGGCCAGCGTCTCCTGATAGGCATGGGCCAGGCGGATCTGGCCGGTGGCGGCCGCCGCCTGCTTCTCCTCCAGCCGCAGCGGCCGGCCCTTGAGGCCGAGATGCTCGCGCCCCGCCGCGATCGACCCGGAGGAGACGATGATCACCTCCTGCCCGCGCGCGCGGCAGCGGGCGACGTCGTCGGCCAGCGCGTCCAGCCAAGCACGGCGCAGCAGCCCGGTGCGCGGGTCGACCAGCAGGGCGGATCCGACCTTGACGACGATGCGGCGGGCCTGGGCGAGGGAAGCGGTCATGGCGGGCATTCGACGGCCGAAAGACAAGGCCCTCTTCCTAGCCTCTCGGCCCGCTGCGGGCAAAGCCGTTCCGCGACCCGCCCTCCCCTCGCCGCGGCACGGCGGCTATGATCCGGCGTGATGCCCGATTCCGAGGATGCCCGATGACCGAGGCCGCCACCGTCCTGCTGTTCTCCTACGGCACGCTGCAGCAGGAGAATGTCCAGCTGTCCTCCTTCGGACGCCGCCTCGAAGGGACGCCGGACGCGATGCCGGGCTGGCGCCAAGGCGAGATCGAGATCACCGACCCCGAGGTGATCCGCACCAGCGGCAAGCGCTTCCACCCGATCGTCGAGCCCGGCGCGGCGGCGGACGAGGTGGCCGGGACGGTGTTCCGCATCACCGCGGCCGAACTGGCTGCCGCCGACGCCTATGAGGTGTCGGACTACAAGCGCATCCTGGTGCCGCTGGCCTCCGGCCTGGAGGCCTGGGTCTACGTCCGGGCCTGAGCGGCCCGTCCCTCTCACAGTCGGAAGCGATCCCGCTGGCGAGCCGGCCGGATCGGGCGGATCATGCCGCCCGGTCTCACCCTCGGATCGGAGCTCAGGTCATGGCGAGCAAACCCAAGATCGTACTGGTGCACGGCTTCTGGGGCGGCGCCGCCCATTGGAGCAAGGTGATCGTCGAGCTGTCGCGCAAGGGCTACGGCCCCGGCGACCTGCATGCGGTCGAAGTGCCGCTGACCTCGCTGGCCGACGACGCGGAGCGGACCCGCAAGATGGTGGCGCAGCAGGCCGGGCCGGTACTGCTGGTCGGCCACTCCTATGGCGGCGCCGTGATCACCGAGGCCGGCGGCCTGCCCAATGTCGCCGGGCTGGTCTATATCGCGGCCTTCGCCCCGGATGCCGGGGAGAGTCCGGGCGGCATCTCGCAGGCCCATCCGCCCGCCGCCTTCCCCAACCTCGCGCCCGACAGCGACGGCTTCCTCTGGATCAAGCCGGAGAAGTTCCATGAGAGCTTCTGCCAGGACCTGACGCCGGAGGAAGGGCTGGTCATGGGGGCGACGCAGAAGGCGCCGCTGGCCAGCACCTTCGGCGACGCCATCACGGTCCCGGCCTGGAAGCAGAAGCCCTGCTCTGGTACCAGATCTCCGCCGACGACCGTATGATCAACCCGCTGAACCAGCAGATGATGTCGTCGCGGATGAACCCCCGGAAGACCATCACCCTGCAGGCGGGCCATGCCTCCCTGGCCTCGAAGCCGGCCGAGGTGTCGGCCCTGATCGACGAGGCCGCCACCCAGCTGGCCGGGTAGCGGCCCGTCCCCAGCCTCGGCCGGGCCCGTCAGCTTCGGCCGAGCGCCTGGCGGATCGCGGTCTCGACCGGGGAATAGGCCCCGTCCGGCCGCTCCAGCCGGTACGGCTCGGCCAGGCCGATCGACGGCTGCGCCAGGAAGCGCGGCTCGGTGCCGCGATGCCGCTGCGCCGCATGGATCATGAAGGGGTGGCACAGATAGACCGTGCCCGCCGGGCCGGTCGCCAGCGCCTCCGGCCGGCCGGCGCCGACCCGCCGGACATCCGGGCTGGCCAGCCCCGCCTCCCCCGCCGGCTCCAGGAACCGGGCCATGTCGAGATGGGAGCCGACCCGCAGCCGGGTCGGCGCGTCGTCCGGGCCGATGTCGGAGAACAGGAACAGCGTCAGCAGCGCCCGGCCGCGGGAACTGACATTCACCCGCCAGGACGAGAAGTCCTGCCGCTCATGCGGGTCGCTGCTGTCCCCGGGGAAGCTGACATCGACATGCCAGCCGTCGTCCTTCGGGGCCTTGCGCGCCGGGAAGCGGACCGGGAAGGTGCCGAGATCGGTGCGCGGCTGCCAGCGGCCCGGCCCGACCAGCCGGTCGATGGCGGCGCGCAGCACCGGCGTGTTCGCCGCCTGCCTGAACGGCTCCTGCCCGTACCAGCCGAGCCGGACGACCGGCTGCGTCCAGGTCTTCGGGTCCCGCGGGTCGCAGGGCAGGTCGCGCCACAGGATGGCGCGCCCCGCCTCCGCCAGCTCACGGGAAAAGGCTCCGTCGATGCGAACGAAGCCGTCTTCGATGAAGCGCTCGATCTGCTCGTCATCGAGATTGTGCGAAGAAGGCATCATGTCAGCGGCCGTTCCAGCTCGATCTCGTCGCGAATCGGGATGCCGTGAAAGCCGACCAGCGGGATCGACGGTTTGAGCCGGCGGGCTTCCTCGACCGCGCCGGGCCTGACCGCGACCAGACGGAAGCCGCGACGCTGGTAGAAGTGCAGCGCATCGAGATTGTCGTTGGTGGTGGTCACCAGCATCGCGGCATGGCCGCGGGCCTTCAGCTGCGCCGCCACAGCCTCGACCAGCGCCGTGCCGATGCCCTGGCCCGGCGGGTCTGCGTCGAGGGACATCAGCTCGCCTGCCTCCGGATCGAAGGTGGCGAGACCGCGTCCGAACGGCTCGGTGACGATCGCCGGGAAGTCCCTGAGATCGAACAGCTGGCCGCGCAACGCCATCTGCGGGCTGCCCCACTGCGCCGTCAGGAAGGCGGCGACCGCCTCCCGGTCGGCGGGACCGCTCAGTCGGACTCGGTGGGCGCCCATGGCGTGATGTCGGCCGGCGCCGGCTCGTCCTCGACCAGGGCCGGACGGCTCTCGGCGATGCGGGTCCAGAGCAGGCGCAGCACCTCCTGCACCCCGCCGCCGGTGGCGCCGGACAGGGCGACGACCTTGGCCTTGCGGCCGGCCGCCGCCTTCAGCGCCTTCAGCCGGGCTGCGGCCGTGTCCTTGTCCAGCGCGTCGGTCTTGTTCAGCCCGACGATCTCCGGCTTGCCGGCCAGGCCGCCGCCATAGGCCTCGAGCTCGCCGCGCACCACGCGATAAGCCTCGGCAACATCGTCCTGGGTGCCGTCGACCAGGTGCAGCAGCACGTTGCAGCGCTCGACATGGCCCAGGAAGCGGTCGCCCAGGCCGGCGCCCTCATGCGCGCCCTCGATCAGGCCGGGGATGTCGGCCAGCACGAACTCGTGGTCGTCGCTGCGGACCACGCCGAGATTCGGGTGCAGCGTGGTGAAGGGATAATCGGCGATCTTCGGCCGGGCGGCGCTGGTGGCGGCCAGGAAGGTCGACTTGCCGGCATTGGGCAGGCCGACCAGCCCGGCATCGGCGATCAGCTTCAGCCGCAGCCAGACCCAGCGCTCCTCCCCCGGCCAGCCGGGGTCGAAGCGGCGCGGGGCGCGGTTGGTCGAGGTCTTGAAATGGGCGTTGCCGTAGCCGCCGTCGCCGCCCTTGAGCAGGCGGAGCCGCTGCCCGACCTCGGTCAGGTCGGCCAGCACCTCCTCCTTCTCCTCGTCCAGCACCTGGGTGCCGACCGGCACGCGCAGCACCGTGTCCTCGCCCTTGGCGCCGGAGCGGTCGGAGCCCATGCCGTGATGACCGCGCTCGGCCTTGAAATGCTGCTGGTAGCGGTAGTCGATCAGGGTGTTGAGGCCGTCCACCGCCTCGACCCAGACATCGCCGCCGCGGCCGCCGTCGCCGCCGTTCGGGCCGCCGAACTCGATGAACTTCTCGCGCCGGAAGGCGACGCAGCCATTCCCGCCGTCGCCGCTCTTCAGGAAGATCTTGGCCTCGTCGAGGAACTTCATGGCCTAGTCGCCCCGTGCCGCCGGCCCGCGGGCCCGCCCCATCCTTGTCGCATCAAAATAGGAAACGGGGGAATGGTCGCCCATTCCCCCGCTCCAGATCCGTGCCTGCGAGCCCCGGCCGTTTCGGGCCGGAACGAGGCGTTACTCGGCGGCTTCCGCCTGGGCGATCGTCACCGTGGTGCGGCCGCCGGCCGACTTGAACTGGACATTGCCGGGAACCAGCGCGAACAGCGTGTGGTCCTTGCCCATGCCGACATTGACGCCGGGATGGAACTTGGTGCCGCGCTGACGCACGATGATGTTGCCCGGGACGACGGCTTCGCCGCCGAACTTCTTCACGCCGAGGCGCTGGCCTGCCGAATCGCGACCGTTGCGCGACGAACCACCGGCCTTCTTATGTGCCATCTGTCGATCTCCTCTTTACGCGCCGGCGATGGCGGTGATCTTGAGCACCGTCAGGTCCTGACGGTGGCCCTTCTTCCGCCGGTAGTTCTGGCGGCGCTTCTTCTTGAAGATGATGACCTTCGGGCCGCGGGTCTGCTCGACCACCTCGGCGGTGACCGACGCACCGGCCAGCACGGGGGTGCCGATCTTGACGGCGCCGTCGCCGCCCACCATCAGCACGTCCTCGATGGTGACCGAGGCACCCGGCTCGGCGTCGAGACGCTCGACCGTGACAAGCTGGTCCGGAGCAACCCGGTACTGTTTCCCGCCCGTGCGGATGACTGCGAACATGGTCAAGCTGCCGTCGACTGGGAGGACGCCCCTTGCGGTTCGCCCTCAGGTGATCAAAAACGAGCACGGGTGCCAGCCGGAACCAGCACCCGTGTCCGTGAACGCGGCACTATAGTCAGGCGCGGCCGCGTGTCAACGGCCGAATGCGGAGCCGTGAATTCCGCCCTGCAAACGATGCTTGCATGGCCGAACGCTCTCCACTATGGTCCGCGCCGGCCACGCGGAGGGGGTCCTGGAGACCGCCCGCCATGCCTCTGCGGAGAGGTGCTAGAGTGGTTGAATAGGACGGTCTCGAAAACCGTTGTGTCCGCAAGGGCACCGAGGGTTCGAATCCCTCCCTCTCCGCCATCTGCCTGCCTCGTGGGGTTCCGGACAGCCCCAACCACCCCGAAAATCCGCCAGATATCACCATAGCGGCGGCCTCACCGGTTCCGCTGCGTCTCCCGCAATGCCTCCATCGGGGGTCTCTGGGGGTAGCGGTCTCGGCGCATGGGGGCATCCGATGCCGAGCGACGCCCAGACCGGGAGGGCCAAGCGAGACGGCCTATAAAATCCAGGGTTCCGAGACCGCATCTCCATGTCTCGAAGACCGGCGCCAAGCTTTGGCGCCTCAAATGCGCTTCAAGAGCCGGGCCGGTCGGAGAAGCACGCCAAGGACGTCGTCACGTCGCGCGAGAGTGGCATTTTCCCGGCGCTCGGGTCACGGCCTCGAGCAGGCCGGGCCAGCGGTCCTCGAAGCGGTGGCGGCCGCCTCCGGCCGGGTCGGCGTCCCAGGTCAGGCTGTCCCCGAAGGCGAGGATGGTCTTCTGCCCGGTCGCGATGGTCCCTCTGACGTCACGCCGCCCGCCCCAGCAGCGTCGGCCGCTCCAGCGGCCCGGCATTGGTGTTGACCCGGCGGTCCAGCCGGACGTCGCCGTCGCCGAAGGTCAGGGTCACCGTGTCACAGAACGCGGTCTCGACGAAGCGCCATGTCATCTCCAGTCGGCGTTCGTCGCGCCAGACGCCGCGCGCGATCACCCGCAGCGAATCCGGCTGATATTCATGGTGCAGCAGGTTGCCGGTCATGGTGGTGTCGCCCTCGACCGCGTGGCCGAGGCCGGATTCGATCCGGTGCGTGCCGCGATGGTCCGACAGTGTGAAGACGACCCGGTCGGCCTCGAAGTCCAGCTCGATCGCAACGACGCCATCCTCATTGGCGTCGAACACGAAGCGCCGGCCGTCGACCGCCACCGCGACGGGCGACCCGGCCGCGCCCTCGGCCTCAGGCAGCGCCAGGGCGGCCAGC
>NZ_JANX01000326.1 GCF_000767795.1 Inquilinus limosus MP06
GGTTCGTGCCGCCGGAGCCGGCGCCTTCGGTCTCTTCGCTCGACAACCCCCTCCCCTAACCCCCTCCCGCGAGGGGAGGGGGGACTCACAGAGTGTGGTCCCGGAGCGCGCTGAAGCCATGCTCTCCTACATCGTCAATCGCCTGATCGGCATGGTCGCGGTGATGTTCATCGTGGCGACGGTCGTGTTCGTCATCATCCGGGTGACGCCGGGCGACCCGGCCGCGGTGATGCTCGGCCCCGACGCCCAGCCCTCGGACGTGGTCGAACTGCGGGCCAAGCTCGGCCTCGACCAGCCGCTGCCGGTGCAATACGTCACCTGGCTGGGCCAGATCGCGGTCGGCGACCTGGGCCAGTCGATCTTCCTGAACCAGCCGGTGCTGGACGCGATCGGCGACCGGGCCGAGCCGACCCTGATGCTGGCCATCCTGTCGATCTTGATCGCGGTCGCCATCGCGCTGCCGGTCGGCATCGCCTCGGCGGTCTGGCGCGGCTCGGCGCTGGACCAGTCGGTGCTGACCCTGTCGATGTTCACCGCCAGCATCCCCAGCTTCTGGCTGGGCCTGATCCTGATGCAGATCTTCGCGGTCAAGCTCGGCTGGTTCCCGGTGGCGGGCTATGGCGGGCCGGGCGCGACCTTCCTCGAGCGGATGAGCCATCTGGTGCTGCCGGCGATCGTGCTCGGCCTCGTCAACTCCGCCCTCATCACCCGCTTCACCCGGGCCAGCATGCTCGACGTGCTGAACGACGACTATGTCCGCACCGCCCGCGCCAAGGGCCTGCCGGAGCGGCGGGTGGTGCTGAAGCACGCGCTGAAAAATGCGCTGATCCCGATCCTGACCGTGATCGGCCTGACCACGGCGCTGCTGGTCTCCGGCGCTGTCGTCACCGAGACGGTGTTCGGCCTGCCGGGCGTCGGCAACCTCGTGGTCAACGGCGTGCTGCGGCGCGACTATCCGGTGATCCAGGGGGCGCTGCTGGTGATCGCGGCGCTCTACGTCCTGGTCAACCTCGCCATCGATCTCCTCTACCTCTTCGTCGACCCGAGGGTGCGCACCTGATGGCCGCGACCGCCTCCGCCTCCGTGGCCGGCGAGCGCATCAAGCTCGCCCGCCTGCTGCTGCGCCGCAAGACCGCGATGATCGGCCTGATCATCCTGGTCGTGCTGGTGCTGGCCGCCGCCTTCGCGCCGTACATCACCAGCTACGCGCCGCAGAAGCTGTCGATCGTGAACCGGCTGAAGCCGCCCAGCGGCGCGCATTGGTTCGGCACTGACGAGTTCGGCCGCGACGTCTTCACCCGCGCCGTTTATGGCGGAAGGCTGTCGCTGTTCGTCGGCTTCGCCGTGGTGATCCTGTCCTCGGTGCTGGGCATCGTGCTGGGCCTCGTCGCCGGCTTCTTCCGGTCGGCCGACAAGGTGGTGGCCCGGGTGATCGACGCGATGATGGCCTTCCCGGACATCCTGCTGGCGATCTCGCTGGTGGCGGCGCTGGGGCCGTCGCTGGTCAACGTCATCCTGGCGCTCGGCATCGTCTATACGCCGCGCCTGGCCCGCATCGTCCGCGCCTCGACCCTGGTGATCCGCGAGCTGCCCTTCGTCGAGGCGGCGCGGGCGCTCGGCGTCTCCACCTGGCGGATCGTCACCGCCCATGTCCTGCGCAACCTGTGGTCGCCGATCCTGGTGCAGGGCACCTTCATCTTCGCCTACGCCATCCTGGCCGAGGCCGGCCTGTCCTTCCTCGGCGTCGGCGTCTCGCCCGAAATCCCCACCTGGGGAACCATGATCAATGCCGGCCAGCAATATATGGGCTCGGCCGACTGGATGATGGTCTTCCCCGGCCTCGCCATCGTGCTGTCGGTGGTGTCGCTGCAGATGGTTGGCGACGGCCTGCGCGACATTCTCGACCCCCGTCTCCGCAAGGAACTGTGATGACCGTCCTCATCCGCTCGGCCCGCCCGGCCGGCTTCCCCGATCATCCGGACGATGGCCCGCTCGACATCCTGGTCGCCGATGGCCGCGTCGCCGCGGTGGGGCAGGAGCTCGACGCCCCGGCCGACGCCGAGATCGTCGACGGACGCGACGGCTGGGTGTCGCCTGGCTGGGCCGACCTGCACGCCCATGTCTATCACGGCGGCACCGACATCTCGATCCGCCCGTCCCAGGGCGGGCTGGCGCATGGCGTCACCACCATCGTCGACGCCGGCTCGGCCGGCGAGGGCAACTTCGTCGGCTTCCGCGAGTTCATCGCCGAGCCGGCGGCGGAGCGGGTGGTCGCCTTCCTCAACATCGGCTCGATCGGCCTGGTCGCCTGCAACCGGGTCAGCGAGCTGATCGACCAGCGCTCGATCGACATCACCCGCACCCTGGCGGTGATCGAGGCCAACCGCGACATCATCCGCGGCATCAAGTGCCGGGCCTGCAGCACGGTGACCGGCGCTTGGGGCATCACCCCGGTGAAGATCGCCAAGAAGGTGGCGAAGATCAGCGGCCTGCCGCTGATGGTCCATGTCGGCGAGCCGCCGCCGCTGCTGGAGGAGGTGCTGGCGGTGCTGACCCCCGGCGACGTCCTGACCCACTGCTTCCATGGCAAGCCCGGCGGCAACATCCTGGAGGACGAAGAGCTGTTCGGCATCGCCAAACAGGTGGCCGAGGCCGGGGTGCGCCTCGATGTCGGCCATGGCGGCGCGTCCTTCTCCTTCAAGGTGGCGCGGGCCGGGATCGAGCGCGGGCTGAACCCGTTCTCGATCTCCACCGATTTGCATCTGCGGTCGATCGAGGGCCCGGTCTGGGATATGGCCACCACCATGTCGAAGCTGCTGGCCGTCGGCATGCCCTTCGTCGAGGTGGTGGCCGCCGCCAGCACCCGGCCGCGCTCCGTCGTCGGGCTGCCGGAAACGGGCAACCTGAAGGTCGGGGTGGAGGCGGACTTCACCGTCTTCGGGCTGGAGGATGCGTCGGTGACGCTGCCGGATTCCTCCGGCGACAGCGCCACGCTCGACAAGCTGTTCACGCCGCGCCACGCCATCCTCGGCACCAAGTCTGTTAAGACCGCGCGCCTGTTCGACCCGGCGATCCACGGATGAGCGCGTCCAGCCGCGACATCGTCCTCGCGGTCGAGGATCTGCGGACCTGGTTCCACAGCCGGGACGGGGTCGCCAAATCGGTCGACGGCGTCACCTTCGACCTGGCGCGCGGCGAGACGCTGGCGATCGTCGGCGAGAGCGGCTCCGGCAAGTCGGTCACCAGCCTGTCGATCATGGGCCTGCTGCCCAAGCCGGCGGGACGGATCGAGAGCGGCGCCATCCGCTTCCGCGACCGCAAGGGCACCACCCACGACCTGGCGCACGCCTCGCAGGCGCTGCTGCGCAGACTGCGCGGCGCCGAGATCGCGATGATCTTCCAGGAGCCGATGACCAGTCTGAACCCGCTGTTCACCGTCGGCGACCAGATCGCCGAGGCGGTGCAGCTGCATGAGGGCACCGGCCGGGCCGCGGCGATGGCCCGCGCCAGGGAGATGCTGGAGCTGGTCGAGATCCCGGCGGCGGCGTCGCGGCTGAACGACTATCCGCACCAGATGTCGGGCGGCATGCGCCAGCGGGTGATGATCGCGCTCGCGCTGTCCTGCAACCCGTCGGTGCTGATCGCGGACGAGCCGACCACGGCGCTGGACGTCACCATCCAGGCCCAGATCCTGGACCTGCTGCGCCGGCTGCAGGCCGAGATCGGCATGTCGATCCTGTTCGTCACCCACAATATGGGCGTGGTGGCCGAGATCGCTCACCGCGTCGCCGTGATGTATGCCGGACGGGTGGTGGAGGAGGCGCCGGTGCTCGACCTGTTCGACCGGCCGCGCCACCCCTACACCAGCGGCCTGCTGTCCTGCATCCCCAACGCCCGCACTGGCGGAAGGCACGACGACGCCCGGCTGCAGCCGATCCCCGGCACCGTGCCCAGCGTCATGGCCCTGCCGCCGGGCTGCGCCTTCGCCCCGCGCTGCCCGCTGACCGAGGCGCCCTGCGAGGCCGCGGTGCCGGACCTCGCCGCGGTGCAGGCCGGCCACCGCTCCCGCTGCCGGAGGATCGACCAGCTGTGACCGCCGCCGCCCTCCGCACCACGACCGATCCCGCCGCGCCGCTGCTCGACGTGCAGAACCTGTCGGTGCATTTCCCGATTGGCGGCGGCCGCGTCGTCCGCGCGGTCGAGAATGTCAGCCTGTCGATCCGGCGCGGCAGCATTGTCGGCCTGGTCGGCGAATCCGGCTCCGGCAAGACCACCACCGGCCGGGCCGTGCTGCGGCTGATCGAGCCGACCGGCGGCCGCGTCATGTTCGACGGCACCGACGTCACGGCGCTGCCGGAGAAGCAGTTCCGCGCCTGGCGCCGGCGGATGCAGATCGTGTTCCAGGACCCCTATGCCAGCCTCAACCCGCGCATGAGCGTGGCCGAGATCCTGGGGGAGGCGCTGGACACGCACAGTCTGGCCCGCGGCCGCCGCAGCCAGCGCATCGGCGAGCTCCTGGAGCGCGTCGGCCTGAACGCCGACCACCAGCGCCGCTTCCCCCATGAATTCTCCGGCGGCCAGCGCCAGCGCATCGGCATCGCCCGCGCCCTGGCGGTGGAGCCCGACTTCATCGTCGCCGACGAGCCGGTCTCGGCCCTAGACGTCTCGGTCCAGGCCCAGGTGCTGAACCTGATCCAGGACATCCAGCGCGACCTCGGCCTGACGCTGCTGTTCGTGGCCCATGACCTCGCCGTGGTCGATTATCTCTGCGACGAGATCGTGGTGATGTATCTCGGCCGGATCATGGAGAAGGGGCCGACCCGCCTGGTCTATGACCGGCCGCGCCATCCCTACACCAAGGCGCTGCTGTCGGCCGCGCCGGTGCCGGACCCTCGGGCCAGGCGCGACCGCATCATCCTGAAGGGCGACATCCCGAGCCCGATCGCGCCGCCCTCCGGCTGCGTGTTCCGCACCCGCTGTCCGATGGCGGTCGACGCCTGCGCCCAGGCGGTGCCGCCGCTGGCCGAACGCGAGCCCGGCCGCTTCGTCGCCTGCATCCGCGACGCCGAACTGAACGACCAAACGACCACGGACTGACCATGCCCAATGTCTACGACCGCCTTGCCGCGCTCGGCATCACGCTGCCCAAGGCGCCGCCGCCGGTCGCGAATTTCGAGACCCACCGGATCACGGGGCAGCTCCTGTTCCTGTCCGGCCAGGGGCCGACCGAGCCCGACGGCCGCCAGCACCGGGGCAAGGTCGGCGGCACGGTCGACCGGCACGACGCCTATCGCCACGCCCGGCTGACCGGCATCAACCTGATCGCGGTGATGCAGGAGGCGCTGGGCGACCTCAACCGCATCACCGGCATCGTCAAGCTGCTCGGCATGGTCAACGCCGTGCCGGAGTTCGAGCATCATCCGGCGGTGATCAACGGCTGCTCCGACCTGTTCGTCGAGCTGTTCGGGCCGGAGATCGGGCGCCATGCCCGCTCCGCCGTCGGCATGGGGTCGCTGCCGGGCCAGATCACCGTCGAGATCGAAGCCGTCGTCGAATTCGCGCGGTGATGCCGATGGACCTGACCCCGTTCCCCCACTTGTCATGCCCGGGCTTGACCCGGGCATCCAGAGGGTCTCGACATCTTCTGGATTGCCGGGTCAAGCCCGGCAATGACAGCGGGGGAGCAGCGCCAGAACCCATCCCCTCCGCCAGCCCGTCCGAGGAAGTGCAGCCATGAAGTCGAACGAGGATATCCGCCGCCGCCTGGGCCTGCGCCCGGTGATCAACGTCTCCGGCACCATGACCTCGCTGGGCGCCTCGATCGTGGTGCCGGAGGCGGTGCAGGCCGTCGCCGAGGTGCTGCCGCAATTCGTCGAGATCACCGACCTGCAGCGCAAGGCCAGCGCCCGGATCGCGAAGTCCTGCGCCGCCGAGGCCGGCTTCGTCACCGCCTCGGCCTCGGCCGGCATCAGCCTGGCCGTGGCCGGCGCCATGACCGGTGACGACCTGCTGGCGATCGAGCGGCTGCCGGACACGGCGGGCCTGCCGAGGACCGAGGTGCTGCTGCAGGTCGGCCACATGGTCAGCTACGGCGCCCCGGTCGACCAGGCGGTGCGGCTGGCCGGCGCGAAGGTGGTGCCGGTCGGCACCGCCACCTCGGCCGCCGGCTACCAGCTCGACGGCGCCATCACCGAGCGCACGGCGGCGGCGCTCTACGTGGTTTCTCACCACGTTGTCCAATACGGCCAGATCCCGCTCGAGGAGTTCGCCGCGATCTGCCGGGCCAAGGGCGTGCCGGTGATCGTCGACGCCGCCTCGGAATACGACCTGGCCGGCTTCCTGGCCAAGGGCGCGGACCTGGCGATCTACAGCGCGCACAAGTTCCTGGGCGGCCCGACCGCCGGCATCGTCGCCGGGCGCGAGGACCTGGTGCGCGCCGCTTTCCTGCAGAACCGGGGCATCGGCCGCGGCATGAAGGTCGGCAAGGAGGGCGTGGTCGGCACCATCGCCGCGCTCGACGCCTGGGAGAAGCGCGACCACGCCGCGGCGCGGGCGCGCGAGGACGGCCATCTGAAGCTGTGGCACGAGGGGCTGGCCGGGCTGCCCGGCGTCACCGCGGTGATCGAGCCGGACCCGACCGACAACCCGCTCGACCGCCTCAAGGTGACGATCGACCCGGCCAAGGCCGGGCTGGCCGCCTGGGACGTGGCCGACCGGCTGGCCGCGGGCGACCCGCCGGTGATCGTGCGCGACCACGAGGTCGAGCACCACTACTTCTACCTCGACCCCTGCAACCAGCATGACCGGCGAGGCGCAGCTGGTGCTGGAGCGGCTGCTGGCGGTGCTGCGCGGCGCCGCCGGCGACCCGCCCCAGGGCGATGCCCGCGAGCGCCTGCTGGCCCGCGGCCGCAAGGGCCTGGAATCGCTGCTGCGGTTTCCGCGATAGGGCGTTCCTTCGCTCCGGCCCATCCCTTTTAATCCTCCCCCTCCCCTTGCGGGAGGGGGGTAGGGGGAGGAGGCTGTCGATCGAAGAGAGCCGGCCTTGATCGAGGATGGCCGTGGGGCTGATCGGTCC
>NZ_JANX01000327.1 GCF_000767795.1 Inquilinus limosus MP06
GCTGGCCTATGAGGACGGCACCGCCACCTTCCTCGCGCTCGACCCGACCCCGGCCGGCGGGGCGGTGCCGGTCGGCTTCGCCCTGTGCGGCCGGGCCCGCGGCGCGCCCGGCATCGGCTGGGGCGAGATCTACGCCCTCTACCTGCTCGACCGGGCCAAGGGGAAGGGGCACGGAAGGGCGCTGATGGCCGCCGCGTCCGCCTGGTTCGGCGAGCGCGGCATGACCCCCTTCATGCTGTGGGCGCTGACCGCCAATTTCCGCGCCACCGGCTTCTACCGCCATCTCGGCGGCGAGGCCTATGCCGACCGGCTGGAGCGGTTCGGCGGCGCCGTGCTGGCCGAGAGCGCCTTCCGCTTCGACAAGCCGATCGCGGCGGCCGGATGAAAGCCGCCCTGGCGCTGTACCTGCTGGCCGCCAGCGTCGCCGCCTTCGCCCTGTTCGCCTGGGACAAGGGATGCGCCGTCGCCGGCCGCCGCCGGATCCCGGAGCGCACGCTGCTGACGGTGGCCGCGATCGGCGGCATGCCGGGCGCCATTGCCGGCCAGCGGCTGCTGCGCCACAAGACGCGGAAGGAGCCGTTCCGCACACGGCTGCTGTGGATCGCCGGGGCCCAGCTGGCGCTGGTGGCCGTCCTCGCCGCCTTGGTGCTGGCCTGACCGGCCTGCGCCGTCACCGAACCGTCATCCGCGCATGGACGTTGCGCGCCGGGCGCGGGCCGCATCGCTTGTCCTGGGGGCGGGGGGAGGGTAAAGCTCCATCCCACCGCCCGACCCCGGAGTTGCCATGACCGCCCCGACCGCTATGCCGTCGCCGGACCGCATCCTCATTCTCGATTTCGGCAGCCAGGTCACCCAGCTGATCGCCCGCCGGGTCCGCGAATCCGGCGTCTATTGCGAGATCTGGCCGTTCAATCATGCCGGCGACGACCGCATCCGCGCCTTCGACCCGCGCGGCGTCATCCTCTCCGGCAGCCCCGCCTCGGTCACCGAGGAGGGCTCGCCGCGCGCGCCGCAGCTGGTGTTCGAGCTCGGCGTGCCGGTGCTGGGCATCTGCTACGGCCAGCAGACCATGTGCGAGCAGCTGGGCGGCGCGGTGGAGGGCGGCCATCACCGCGAATTCGGCCGCGCCTGGCTGGACATCCGCGAGAACTGCACCCTGTTCGACGGCGCCTGGGCGGTCGGCGCGCGCGAGCAGGTGTGGATGAGCCATGGCGACCGCGTCACCCGCCTGCCGGACGGCTTCCGCATCGTCGCCACCAGCGAGAACGCGCCCTATGCCGCGATCGCCGACGACGCCCGCCGCTACTACGGCGTGCAGTTCCATCCGGAGGTGGTGCACACCCCGCATGGCGCGGCACTGCTGCGCAACTTCACCCACCATGTCTGCGGCTGCACCGGCAGCTGGACCATGGCCGCGTTCCGCGACGCCGAGATCGAGAAGATCCGCGCCCAGGTCGGCGACGGCAAGGTGATCTGCGGCCTGTCGGGCGGCGTCGACAGCGCCGTCGCGGCGGTGCTGATCCATGAGGCGATCGGCGACCAGCTGACCTGCATCTTCGTGGACACCGGGCTGATGCGCTCGGGCGAGGCGGAGCAGGTGGTGTCGCTGTTCCGCGGCCACTACAACATACCGCTCGTCCACGTCGACGCGTCGGAGCTGTTCCTCGGCCGGCTCGAGGGCGTCACCGATCCGGAGCAGAAGCGCAAGATCATCGGCGCCGCCTTCGTCGAGGTGTTCGACGCCGAGGCGGAGAAGATCGATGGCGCCCGCTTCCTGGCCCAGGGCACGCTGTACCCGGACGTGATCGAGAGCGTGTCCTTCACCGGCGGCCCGTCGGTGACGATCAAGAGCCACCACAATGTCGGCGGCCTGCCGGAGCGGATGAAGCTGGCCCTGGTCGAGCCGCTGCGCGAGCTGTTCAAGGACGAGGTGCGAGCGCTGGGCCGCGAGCTGGGCCTGCCGGAGACCTTCGTCGGCCGCCACCCGTTCCCGGGACCGGGGCTGGGCATCCGCATCCCCGGCGCGGTCAGCCGCGACATGCTGGAGATCCTGCGCAAGGCCGACGTGATCTATCTCGAGGAGATCCGCCGCGCCGGCCTGTACGACGCGATCTGGCAGGCCTTCGCGGTGCTGCTGCCGGTGCGCACGGTGGGGGTGATGGGCGACGGCCGCACCTACGACTATGTCTGCGCGCTCAGGGCCGTGACCTCGACCGACGGCATGACCGCCGACTACTACCCGTTCGATCACGAATTCCTGGGCCGGGTCTCGACCCGCATCGTCAACGAGGTCCGCGGCATCAACCGCGTCGTCTACGACATCACCTCGAAGCCGCCGGGGACGATCGAGTGGGAGTGAGGGGGGCGGCCGATGGCAATAGCGTAGTTTCGGCGGCATCTTTCGCCTTCGCTTGATTGCCGTCCCCGCCCGTCTTTCACTCCCATTGAGCTGGCCTACTCCACCTGTTCCGCAGAACTGATCTGCGCGCCCTCTCAGGAGGATGTAAAGCCGCTTCGATGGTGGGAGTACTCCTGCGTAGAGTAGCGTGCACAAAGTCGGGCCTGCCTTGCGCCCATTCGTGACGTTCAGGGGCAGGAGTGATCTCGCCGAACACGGATGAAGGCAGCGGGACAGTATACCTCTGCCCCGAACTGGAGCTGCGGAATTCCGGCCCCCGGGGGGTGCTCGTCTGATATTGCCGCTGTGATCTGCCGTTCCGTAGGACACAAACTGAAGGACCACTTTACATCGGACGAGCAGATCACGGATCAATCGTCCTCATCTTCTTCGCCCTCCTCGTCATTCGTGCGCTCGCGAGCCCGAACACTCATCTCGATTACGATCTGAGCCATATTAGCGAGATCGTCAGGACATCCGTGATGCGCCGCAAACCGCGACCAGGCCGCCGCCCCGTGCTCGTGGACGACAGCTATGAGCATAGCGTTCTGTAGAATCGCCCGCTCGTCCCGGACTGCGATGAAGGCCTGCACCAGCCTCTCTTCCGTGCGGGGATCGGATGACCTGGTCAAGCCGAACATTGCGAGCTGGACCACTTCATCGTCACCCGGATTTTCTTGAATGCCGCGCAGCAAGACATCGCCGAGGTCGACAGAGATCCCGCCCACGGAAAGGTCCTTCACAAGCTTCTTCGGTAGTCGCTTGGGCGGAGCAAACCGGGCGATCAGTTCGTGCGCCAGTGTGATATCCTCAGGCCACCAATGCCAATGTTCGGCCATTAGCTGCCATGCGCTGCAATCGTCCGACGCTAGTGCCGCCTCCGCGATGGCTTGCCGTAGCTCGCGGCCGACATCGAGTAATAGGGCGAGCGAACCGATCGCCATTTCGCTCGAGAAACAGAGCCGTGCCGCACGTGCGAGCTGCTCGGACGAGAGCGGCCCAAACTTCTTGAGCAGTCCGACGTTCTTGCCGTCGATCAGGGCTTCGTCTCGCTCCATCAGGCTCATCAGCTCGTCTGGAGTGGCGGCGATCAGGTCGAGCTCGACCCGACCGAACAATGCCTTCCCAATCGCGCTGTCGGCTCCGTCGAGCTTTTCCACCATCGAGTCTCCGGGCCTGGCGAGCAACGCCGCGAGTGCCGTGTCCTGATGGTTGCGGTACTTCGCCACCGATGCGCTAAAGAGGTTGCGCAGCTCCGCAATATCTTTGCAGCGCCACCGTTTCTGCTGCGTGAGCGTGGCGTCGAACACGCCCTGGAACACTCCAAGCGACGGCGCTTTGGTTCGCGCCAAGCGATATGCCGCTTCGTCGTGGCGCTCGCGCGGCAAGTGCACCCCACCGGACAGTAGCCAGTACAGAATCTTACCGAGCGAATAAATGTCTGCACTGGCGTCGACATCGAGGTTGCGGCCGTGCTCGAGTTCCGGGGCCATGTAGAAGCGAGGCCCGACCGCCTCATCGGTCGGCGTGATGCGCGGTTCGCCGACCAGAAGCGCCAGCCCCGTATCGGCGATCTTAGCGGTGTCGCCGAACAGGATGACATTGGCGGGCTTCAGGTCGCGGTGCACGGCCGGAACCTGGTGGATGGCCTCTACGCCATCGAGTATCTGCCCGAAAAGCGAAAAGGCTTGCTCCGGCGCATATCCGCCGGCGGGCGCCCGCTCCTCGAGCGAGCCATCGCCCTTTTCCATCACATAATAATCGGTGGTCTCGCCCTTGGACGCGCCCCATTCTTGCACCTGGACGACGTTTTCGACGCCTTTTAGGCGCTGTAGCGTCTCCAACTCACGTGCGAAGCGTCCATGCCGCTTTGGATTCTTTAAACGCTTCAGCAGCCAGATGCCTGGCGGCTTCCCCGTCGCATTGCTGACCTGATAGATCTCGCCTTGGCCGCCCTCCGCGAAGCGCTCGCCTAGGATTGCCCAATTGCCGTATTTCCGCGCCATACCGCAGCTAATAGCCGATCGCCGTATCGCCGTCGATTGCCGCGCGCGTTCAACCCGCTGCTGGGTGGAGCCAACGCTGACGGTACTTTTTCGCCGCAATTTGAGTCCCTGCGTCAGAGCTGGAAAGGACCAGGAAGAGCCGATAGATAGCTTGCGGCGGTGGATGGAAACTCCTCAACGATATCAGCAGTGTAGCTCTCTGACGGGTCCTAGGCCGGTAGTATTTAGGCAGAAAACTATTTTCTTTAATGAATTCAAATGGTTGATAGAATGCCGAACGATCGAGTGGGAGTGAGGGGGGAGCGGAGGAGCAACAATCAGGCTCCGGTGACGGGCTGCCGCTCTTCGTGCTAATGGAAGGGCCACTCATGCCCGACCGCAAATGGTCGCCGTCCGAGAAGAAGATCGCGCGCCGTGCCTATGACGCCGCACTCGGCGTGGCACTTGCGAGAATCCTGGCCGAGTTCAAGGCGAAGGCCGCGCAAGCGGCGACGCCGTCCGAGATGTGGGATCTCGAAGACTATCTGCGCCGGCAGCGCAGGCATATCGATACCCTGTTCGACTATCGGTATTCGCAGCTTACTTTTGTCTTCGCCGCTGCCATCCGCGAAGGCTACATGGATGAGAGCAGCCTTGCCGGCTTATCCGAGGAGAAGCTGGAGCCGATCCGGCGCCTGCTGAGAAGTTGGATGGAAGAGTGAGCGTGATGGCCGGGGCGTGCTGGAGCACGCCGGCGCGCAGCCAAACGTATGCTGATCGACGAAGGTCGCCGCCGTCCATGGCCTCTCCCGACAGCCATTCTATATCGCTGCCATCCGATCCCGCGGCGCCGGAGCTCTCCTGCCGGTCTCCACCCGCGCGCCGCGGCCCGCCCTTGGCAGGAGCGAGCGATGACGTCCGGATTGCAGCGGCTGCGGCTTTCGTCGGGAACCGAGCTGGCCTATCGCGAAGCGGGAGACGAGGGTGCCCCGGCGCTCCTGCTGCTGCACGGCATGCCGAACGCGTCATCGGGCTTTCGCGACGTCATCGGCCCGCTGGCGCGGCATGTCCGCGTCATCGCGCCAGACCTGCCCGGCTCGGCGGCTCGGACCCGCTGGCAGAGCCGTCCTTCGAGGCCTTCACCGACGGCATCGAGGAGCTGCTGGCCACGCTGGAGATCGGCAGCCGGTTCATCTACCTGCATGATTACGGCGCGCCGGTGGGGCTCAGCCTGGCCATGCGCCGGCCCGACCTGGTGCGCGGCCTGATCATCCAGAACGCGAACGCCCATCGCGCCGGCCACGGTCCGCAATGGGCCGAGGTGATGGACTTCTGGTCGTCACCGAACCCGCGCAACGAAGCCGCCGCCACCGCGCACCTCACCCTGGAGGGCACGCGCGACCAGTATGTGAAGGGCGTGCCGGACGACATCGCCGCCCGCATCGACCCGGCGCACTGGATCGAGGACTGGCGCGTCATGTCCTTGCCCGGCCGGTTGGAGAGCCAGCGCGCGCTGGTCGCCGATTACGGCCGGTACGTGGCGCGCTTCGGCGAGATCGCGGCCTATCTGAAGCGGCACCAGCCGCCGGCGCTGCTGCTGTGGGGCCGGCACGACATCTATTTCGAGCTGGCGGAGGTCCTGGCGTGGATGGAGGCGCTGCCGCGGATGGAGGCGCATATCCTCGACGCCGGGCACCTGCTGCTCGAGACCCATTCCGGGCCGGCCGCGCGGCTGATGACGGCGTTCGTCACCGGACAGGCCGCGGCCTGACCCGAGCCCGGCTGAAGCTCATTCGCCCCGCTTCGGCCGGCGTACCGCGCGGATCTTGCCGATGTTGCCGCCGCCGCAGAAGAACCGGTCGCCGCCGTCGGATTCCAGGCCCGACACGTTCACCCCGGCCGGCAGCTCCAGGCTCTCCAATACCTCGCCCGATTGCGGGTCGATCCGGCGCAGCTCGCTCTCCTCGGCCTCCCAGGTGGCGTGCCACAGCTCGCCGTCGACCCAGCTGACGCCAGTGACGAAGCGGTTGGATTCGATGGTGCGCAGCACCTTGCCGGTCTCGGGGTCGACCTGGTGGATCTTGCGCTCCCGGTGCTGGCCGACCCACAGCGTGCCCTCGCCCCAGGCCAGGCCGGAATCGCCGCCGCCGCCCGGTGCCGGGATGCTGGCCAGCACGCGGCCGGTCTCCGGGTCGATCTTCTGGATCCGGCTCTCGGCGATCTGGAACAGGTGCCGGCCGTCAAAGGCCGTGCCCGCATGCGCCGCGACATCGATCGAGCGCGTCACCCGGCCGCTCTTCGGATCGAGGGCGTTCAGCTTGTCGCCCGAGGCGAACCAGACATGCTCGCCGTCATAGGTCACGCCGGCCACGTCCGTGATGCCCGGGAATGGCCCGTATTCGCGGATGATGTCAGCCATGGATCGCTCCTCCGATCATGTGATGGGCCACCCTAGCCCTCGGGCAGCGGGGCCGGGAGTAACAAGGCCGTCGTGAAACCGGGCAGGGGCGGCGTCACCCAGCGGCGCGCCCGGCCATGGCCGAAGGCCTGGACCTTGCCGGTCTCCGCCAGCGCGTCGAGCGCCCGCTGCACCGTGCGCTGGCTGGCGCCCAGCGCCAAAGCGAGGGCCGAGCTCGACCAGGCCTCGCCATCGGCCAGGAAGGCCAGCACCGCCGCATGCCGCT
>NZ_JANX01000328.1 GCF_000767795.1 Inquilinus limosus MP06
TCGCTCGGACCGCTGAATGCGGTGGTCGAACGCGGCCTCGGCCATCCGCGGCTGGTGCGGCTGCGCTTCCTCGGCCGGCGCGACCGGGCGCTGGCCGGGCTGGCGCGGCACGGCAGGCCGATCCAGTACGCCCATGTGCCGGCGCCGCTGGCGCTGTGGGATGTCTGGACCCGCATCGCTGCCGACCCGGTGGCGTTCGAGCCGCCCTCGGCCGGCTTCGCGCTGGACTGGGCGCTGCTCGCCGCCTGGCGCCGGCGCGGCATCGGCTTCGCCACCCTGACCCATGCCGCCGGCATCTCCTCCACCGGCGACCCGGCGCTGGACCGCCGCCTGCCCTTCGACGAGCCCTACCGGATCCCGGAGGCGACCGCCGCGGCGGTGGCGCAGGCGAAGGCGACAGGCCGCCGCATCGTCGCCATCGGCACCACCGTGGTCCGCGCCCTGGAGGCCGCGGCGGAGGAGGATGGGTCGGTGCGGGCCGGCGACGGCGTCGCCGCCAACCGGATCGGGCCCGGGACGAGGCTGCGCGTGGCCGACGCCCTCCTCACCGGCATGCACCAGCCGGGCGAGAGCCATTTCGAGCTGCTGCGCGCCTTCGCCCCGGACGGCGTGCTGGACGGCCTGCCGGCCGCCCTCGCGACCGAAGGCTATCGCGGCCACGAGTTCGGGGATGTGATGCTGCTGGAACGGCAGGCGCAGTTGTCGAAGTGTCGCGACGGACGCAAGAGCGTTGAAGCCGCCTGAAAACGATCCTCCAATTTGTCATGCCCGGGTTTGACCCGGGCATCCAGAGATGTCGAGGCCGCTCTGGGTGGCCCCTGGATCGGGTCAAGCCCGGCGGTGACAGATAAGGGAGTGGCTTGAGCCTACGCCGCCGGCCAGGTCTCGATCGTCTCGACGAAGCGGGTCAGCCAGGCGTTGGTCTGGGCGCCGTCCAGGGCGCGGTGGTCGATGGTCAGGGAGACATAGGCCATCGGCCGGATCAGCATGGCATCGGCGCCGTTCACCTCGCGCACCACCACCCGCTTCTCGACCTTGCCGACACCGAGGATCGCGACCTGCGGCTGGTTGATGATGATCGGCGCGGCCAGAAGCGAGCCGGAGACGCCGTGGTTCGAGATGGTGAAGGTGCCGCCCTGGACATCGGCCGGCGCCAGCTTCCCGGCGCGGGCCAGGGCCGTCGCCTCCTGCAGCCGCGCGGCGATGCCGAGCAGCGACAGCGACTGCGCCCGGTGCACCACGGGCACCACCAGCCCCTTGTCGCCCAACGCCGTGCCGACGCCGATATTGACGTCGTCGAACACCTCCAGCGCGTTGTCGTGCCAGCGGCTGTTCACCGTAGGGACCGCCTTCATCGCCGCGACGCAGGCCTGGACCAGATAGGCGGTGACCGTCAGGGCCACGCCCTGGCGCTCGAACGCCGCCCTGTGCGCCTGGCGATGCGCCAGCACGGCGCCGAAATCCGCCTCGAATACGGCGGTAACATGCGGCGCCGTGGCCACGGACCGCGCCATGTGCTCGGCGATGCGCCGGCGCATGGAATCATGCGGGATGCGGTGCGAGCGGAGGCCGGAGGCCGGCTTCACCTCGGCCTGCGCCTGCCGGCGGGCGACCTCCTGTTCGACATCCTGCCGGGTCAGCCGCCCGTCCTTGCCGCTGCCGGTCAGCCCGGCGGGATCGAGCCCGGTCTCGACCAACAGCTTGCGCACCGAAGGCGACAGGCGGAGGGCCGGGTCGAATTCGGAGATGGATTTCGCCGCAGAGGACGTCTCTGCACCTCTCCCGCTCGCCCCATCCGAGTCCCCCCTCCCCTCGCGGGAGGGGGTTAGGGGGAGGGGGTTTTCGCCATGGGAGCCGATACCCGGTTGATGTGACACGCCGAGGTCGTCGGCCTCTCGCGCGCGGGCGCGCGCAGCGCCCTCCCCCTGCCCCTCTCCTGCAAGGGGAGGGGGGACTAAGGAAGACGAGTCGGCCCGGCTGGTCCCGATCCGTCCCAGCACCGCCCCCGGCGTCGCGTCCCGGTCGGTCGCGACCAGGATCTCGACCAGCGTGCCGGAGGCCGGGGCCGGCACCTCGACCGTGACCTTGTCGGTCTCCAGCTCGACCAGCGGATCGCCCTCGCGCACCGAGTCGCCCACGGCGGCGAGCCAGCCCCGCACCGCCGCCTTGGTGCCTTCCTGTTGCACCGGCGCCAGGACGTCGACCCTCGCGCCGCGCCCGTCTGCCCGACCGGCCGTCGGCTTCTTCAAGAGCTCGGCAAGTTCCTCTGGAGGAATGTTCTGCGAAAAGCTGACCGTCATCGTCTCGGCCCCAAACTCGTTCAGCGCCCGGCCTCAGAACCCGGTCAGCGCGAGGATCTTGTCCCGGATCCGCTCGACCGACGGCACCGCGGCCTCCAGCAGCGCCGGGCTGTGCGGGCTGGGGATGTCCGGCATGGTCAGACGTGCCACCGGGGCGTCGAGGTCCAGGAACGCCTGGTCGGCCACCACCGCCGCGATCTCCGCCCCGAAGCCGCCGGTGCGCAGATCCTCATGCACGATCAGGCAGCGCCGCGTGCGCGCCACCGAGGCCAGCACGGCCGCGCTGTCCCACGGCATCAGCGTGCGCAGGTCGATCACCTCGACCGACTTGCCGCTGGCCCGCGCCGCCGCCTCCGCCCGCTCGACCATCGCGCCCCAGGTGACGATGGTCAGGTCCCGGCCCTGCATCGTGGTCCGGGCCCGGCCGAAGGGCAGCACGTAGTCGTCGCCCGGATAGGGCCGCCGCGCCCAGGCGGCGTCGAGCATCGCCCGATGCTCGAGGAACATCACCGGGTCGTCGCCGCGCAAAGCCGCCCGCAGCAGCCCGACCGCATCCTCGGCATTGGACGGCACCGCCACCTTCCAGCCCGGCGCGTGCACGAACTGCACCTCGTTGGTCTGGCTGTGCCAGGGGTCGCCGCATTTCAGGAAGCCGACCGGCATGCGCAGCACCATCGGCGCGGCGAAGCGGTTGTTGGTGCGCCAGCGCATCGTGCCGCAATCGTTGATCTGCTCCACCGCCGGGTCGGCGTATTTGCGGAACTGGATCTCCGGCACCGGCAGGAGGCCGGCCAGCGCCATGCCGACGGCACGGCCGACGATGCCCTCCTCCGACAGGCTGGTGTCCATCACCCGGACGGCGCCGAACTTCTCCTGCAGCCCCAGAGTCACGGCATGGACCCCGCCCTTCGGCCCGATGTCCTCGCCCAGCACCACCATGCGCGGATTGACCGACAGCTCGTGGTCCAGGGTGCGGCGGATGGCGGTGACCATGTTGATCCGCGGCCCCTCCGGCCGCGGAGTTTCGCTGCCGACGGCCGGGACGATGCCGTCGCCGCCCAGATTGCCACCGCGCAGCCCGCCCATCGCCTGCGGCTCGCCCTCGAAGAAGACGTGGCGCGTCACCGCGGCGGCATCGGGGGCGGGGCGTGATTCGGCCCAGGCCCGCGCCGCCTCGACCTGCGCCTCGGCCTCGGCGGCCAGCGCGTCCCACTCCGCCGCCTCCATGACGGCCGGAACCAGGAACTGCTTCAGCTTGGGCAAGGGGTCGCGGGCCCATTCCGCCGCCACGGTCTCGGCCGGCTTGTACGCCTGGGTGTCCTGGAAGCTGTGCCCCTCCAGCCGCGGCACGCTGAGGCGCAGCAGGCACGGGCCCTTGCGGTCGCGGACATGGGCGACGGCGGCGTCGGCCAGCCGCGCCGCCTCGGCCGGGTCGGTGCCGTCGCCGGCCAGGATGTGCAGGCCGCGGAAGCTGGCGAGGTTGGCGGCGATGTCGCCGCCCGGGGTCTGGAACCGCGACGGCACCGAGATGCCGTAGCCGTTGTCCTCGATCAGGAACAGCACCGGCAGGCGCTGGGTGGTGGCGATGGTCAGCGCCGACCAGAAGCCGTTGGTGGCGACCGAGGCGTCGCCGCCCAGCACCACGGCGATGGCGCGGTCGCAGGCGGGGTCGTGCAGCACCGTGCGGCCGTATTCCAGCGCCTGGGCCCAGCCGGCGGCCGGGGTGTACTGGGTGCCGACCCCGCCGCACATCGGCAGCGCCGAGGGGCCGGAAGGGTTGGGGAAGTTGAACACCACGCCGATGTCGCGGCCGGCGGAATAGCCCTGGTCCCGCGCCATGGCGGAGCCGAGCGCGTCGACCAGATCGACGCCAAGGGTCAGCAGGATCGGGCGGGACCGGTAGTAGCCGCAGACCGCGTCGCGCGGGTCGTCCAGCCGGGTGCCCAGCAGGATCTGCGCCAGATCGTGGCCGCGGGCGGAAAACTGGTAGAGCACCTTCTTCTGCGGCGCCAGCACCGTCTCCTCCAGCGCGTCGAGGGCGCGGGAGAGGTGCAGCAGATGGGCTATGCGACGCCAGTCGAAGCCGGGATCCGGCGCATTCGCCAGGAGGCGGGGCTGCTGATAGGCGAGAGCGGTCACCGGGTCGTCCTTCTGCTGGGTGTTCGACCGGACGCGCGAGCGCGCATCTCCAGGAAAAGGATGCGCCGGGATCGGGGAAAAGTTTTGCCGATGTCGGCGCTGCACCTCGAGATCTGAGGTATGATTTTTCCGGATCAAGGAGATTACGGAGGTTTCATGTCCACGGATGCCGAAGAGCTGGACCGGTTCGAGCGCGCCATCCTGGCGGCGCTGCAGCGCAACGCCCGACAGAGCGTGCAGGAGCTGGCCGATGCGGTCGGCCTGTCGACCTCCCCCACCTGGCGTCGGCTGAAGGCGCTGGAGGAGCGCGGCGTGATCAAGGACTACGTCGCCCGGGTCGACCCGGCCCGGCTGGGCTATGGCGAGACGGCCTTCGCCCATGTCACCCTGGCCAAGCATGACGGCGAGCAGATCGAGGCGTTCGAGCGCAAGATCGCCGAGCGGCCGGAGGTGCTGGAATTCTATTCGATGACCGGATCGGCCGACTACATCCTGCGGATCGTCACCCGCAGCCCGCTGGACTATGAGAAGTTCCTGAAAGAGGTGGTGTTCACCAGCCCGGCGGTGCAGCACATCAGCTCGAACTTCGCACTGCGCGAGATCAAGAACAGCGTGGCGATCCCGGTCTGACACCGAGCCACCCCCTCACCCTCCCGTCGCCAACGCGACGGGCCCCTCCCTCTCCCCGAGGAGAAGGGAAACTGAGCCGCGCTCCCCGACACCTCTCCTTGGGGAGAGGTCGAGATCGCGCAGTGATTTCGGGTGAGGGGGGGGCGGCTCCGGTCCATCCACCGCCCGCCCTTGCCCGCCCGGCCGCGCCGGGGCATCGTGGCGGCCGCAGCCTGACGGGAGGAGCGCCGGCGTGAGCATCGAGTTCCTGATCACCTCGTTCATCATCGTCGCCTCGCCCGGCACCGGCGCACTGTTCACCATCGCCGCCGGGCTGACCCGCGGGTCGCGCGCCAGCGTGATCGCCGCCTTCGGCTGCACGCTCGGCATCGTGCCGCACATGGCGGCGGCGATCCTGGGGCTTGCGGCGCTGCTGCACGCCAGCGCCCTGGCCTTCGAGATCTTCAAGTATCTCGGCGTCGCCTATCTGCTGTGGATGGCCTGGAACACGCTGCGCGAGCACGGCGCGCTGACGGTCGAGAAACAGACCGACGGCCGCTCCGCCCTGCAGGTCACGGTGACGGCGATCCTGGTCAACATCCTGAACCCGAAGCTGTCGATCTTCTTCGTCGCCTTCCTGCCGCAGTTCGTCAGCGTCGACGAGGCCCATCCGCTGGCCCGGATGCTGGAGCTGAGCGGCGTGTTCATGCTGATGACCTTCGCGGTCTTCGCCGTCTACGGCCTGTTCGCCGCGGCGATGCGCGACCATGTGATCAGCCGCCCGCGGGTGATGACATGGATGCGCCGCAGCTTCGCCGCCGCCTTCGTCGCCCTCGGCGCCAAGCTGGCCCTGGCCGAGCGGTAACGAGGCGCCGCCTCTTCCATCATTCACTGACCGAGCGTTCAGAGAATTCTTGATCTGCCGCCGCGACACGCCAAGTCTGGTGGCAACTGGCATTTCCTGAACGGACCGGAAGTCATGGCCCGCACCCGTGCCCCTAACTATGACGAGAAGCGGCAGGCGATCCTGCACCGAACGGCGGAGCTGTTCGCCCGGCACGGCTTCACCGGCGCCTCGATCACCATGATCGCCGAGGCCTGCGGCATGTCGAAGGCGCTGCTGTACCACTACTACCGCGACAAGGACGCGGTGCTGTTCGACATCCTGGCCGACCACCTGTCGACGCTGGTCGCGGCGGTGGAGGAGGCCGCGGCCGCCCCGGCCAGTGCCCGCGAGCGGCTGCACGCGATCGTGGCCGCGCTGCTCGACGCCTATCGCGACGCCGATGCCGAGCACCAGGTCCAGATCACCAGCCTGAAGCTGCTGCCGCCGGAGCAGCAGGAGCAGCTGAAGGAGATGGAGCGGACGCTGGTGCGGATCTTCGCCGAGGCGCTGGCCACGGCGGTGCCGCAGGTCGGATCCGACCGCACGCTGCTGATGCCGCTGACCATGTCGCTGTTCGGCATGCTGAACTGGCACTATCTCTGGTTCCGCGAGGGCAAGGGACTGGACCGCGCCGACTACGCCCGCCTGGCGACCGAGCTGGTGCTGTCCGGCGCCGCGGATGCCGTCGCGGCGGTGCGCCCGACCGGCAACCAGCCCACCGCCCGGCGACGGATGGAAACCGCCTGAGCCTCATGCCCCGCACCGCTCTGCACCGGATCCTGGACAGCCTGAAGGCCGAGCCGTCCCGCACCTGGTCGATCATCATCACCGTCTATGGCGACGCCGTCGTGCCGCGCGGCGGGTCGCTGTGGCTGGGCACCCTATCGGCTTTCCTGCACGCGATCGATATCGGTGATGGCGTGGTCCGGACGGCGATGTCGCGGCTGGCCGCCGATGGCTGGCTGGAGCGCAGCCGGGTCGGCCGCAACAGCTTCTACCGCCTGGCCGAGCGCGGGCGCGAGACGTTCCGCACTGCCACCGAGCACATCTACAACGCCCATCCGCCGCCGCCCGGCAGCGGCTTCGTGCT
>NZ_JANX01000329.1 GCF_000767795.1 Inquilinus limosus MP06
GCTGCGCATCCGCCTGGCGTCGCCGCGCCAGCCGATCGGCGAGCTGTCGGGCGGCAACCAGCAGAAGGCGATCCTGGCGCGCTGGCTGATGACCGACCCGGAGATCCTGATCCTCGACGAGCCGACGCGCGGCATCGACATCGGCGTGAAGGCGGAGTTCTACGACATGATCAACGCGCTGGCGGCGGACGGACGGGCGATCCTGCTGATCTCCTCCGAGCTGCCGGAGCTGCTGACCCTCAGCGACCGCATCCTGGTGATGTCCGAGGGCCGGCTGACCGCCGAGTTCACCCGTGCCGAGGCGACGCAGGAGGCGATCATGGCCGCCGCCGTGCCCCGCCGCCGGGCGGAGGGGACGTGATGCAGGCCTTCAAACAGTCGCAGCCGATTCTAGTCCCCCCTCCCCTCGCTGGAGGGGGGCAGGGGGAGGGGGTTGGCGCCGCAAGAGCCGCCATCGCTTCGCCCAGGCGATTGGAGCGTTGTGCTCCGCAGGCAAGCCGGCCGGCTTCATCGACAACCCCTCCCCCTACCCCCTCCCGCGAGGGGAGGGGGGACTCAGAGGAGTATGCGCGAGGGCTTTCTCATGACCGCCCTGACCCGCCTGCTCGCCGCGCGGGAGGCCGGCATCGTGGTGATGCTGGTGCTGTTCTACGCCGTGGTCGGCGCGATCGAGCCGCGCTTCCTGACCTGGGAGACCTTCCGCATCGTGCTGCTGGCCATCCCGCTGATCCTGGTCGCGGCGATGGGGCAGATGATGGTGATCCTGGCCCGCCACGTGGATCTCTCGATCGGCTCGGTGCTCGGCTTCGCCGCCATCGCCGTCGGCATGATCTTCCGCGACGTTCCGGACTTCCCGATCTGGCTCGGCTTCCTGCTGGCAATGGCGATCGGCGCGGGGCTCGGCTTGGTCAACGGCTTCGTCGTCACGCTGTTCGGCCTGCCCTCGATCATCGTCACCCTCGGCACAATGAGCCTGTTTCGCGGGCTGGTGTTCATCCTGTCCGGCGGCCGCCAGGTCGACCCCAACCACATCCCGCCGGCCCTGATCCGCATGGCCCAGACCTCGCCGGTCGGCATCCCCTGGATCGTGCTGATCGCCTTCGCCGTCGCCGTCGCCACCCATCTGGCGCTGCGCCATCTGCGCTTCGGGCGCGAGATCTACGCCATCGGCTCGAACCCGCCGGCGGCGCGGCTGCGCGGCATCCGGGTGGTGCCGGTCACGCTCGCCGTCTTCGCCCTGTCCGGCGCCTGCGCCGGGCTGGCCGGCCTGCTCTATGCCTCCCGCTTCGGCTATGTGAATCCCGGCATCACCGGCGTCGGCTTCGAGCTGACGGTGATCGCCGCCGTGGTCATCGGCGGGGTCAGCATCAATGGCGGCACCGGCAGCGTCGCCGGCACCGCGCTCGGCGTGCTGCTGCTCGGCTCGGTCACCGTGGCGCTGCCGATCCTCGGCATCTCCGGCTTCTGGCAGAACGCCATCTACGGCGCCATCATCATCCTGGCGCTGGTGATCGACCGCTCGGTCCGCGAAGGCGGCCTCGCCCATCTCTGGCGCCGGGGGCCGGCATGACGGTGCTGCCGATGGAACGACCCGCCTTCTCCTGGCGCCGCGCCTTGCTGCGGCCGGAGACGATGACCTTCCTGCTGCTGGTCGCGGCCGCCATCGCCGGCACCCAGCTGTCGCCTTTCTTCGCCGATCTCGGCTTCGTGCTGGAAAGCGCGACCTATTCGATCGAGTTCGGCATCGTCGCGCTCGTCCTGACCATGATCGTGATCTCGGGCGAGATCGACCTGTCGGTGGCGGCGATGATGGCGCTGTCCACCTGCCTGTTCGCGCTGGCCGCCAAGGCCGGTCTGCCGATGCCGGCGGCGATGACACTGGGCGTCCTGGCCGGCGCGGCGATGGGCGGGTTCAACGCGCTGCTGGTCACCTGGCTGCGCCTGCCGTCGATCATCGTCACCATCGGCACCATGACGCTATATCGCGGCATCGCCCAGATCTTCGCCGGCGACCGGTCGATCGGCGGCTTTCCGGACTGGTTCGTCGGCATCGACTTCGTCGAGATCGGCATCGTGCCGGTGCCGGTGATCGTCTTCCTCGTGCTGGCGCTGCTGCTGGGCCTGCTGCTGGGCCGCACCGTGTTCGGCCGGCAGATCTACCAGACCGGCACCAGCGAGACTGCGGCGCGCCATGCCGGCATCCGCGTTGACCGGCTGAAGACCCTGCTGTTCGTCGCCTCCGGCGTGGTCTCGGCCCTGGCCGGGCAGATGATGGCGTCGCGCCTCGGCTCGGTCCGCTACGACCTGGCGGCGGGCGGCGAGCTGCAGATGGTGCTGATCGTCATGCTGGGCGGCACCTCGATCTTCGGCGGCCGCGGCACCATCGCCGGCACCTTCCTGGCGCTGTGGCTGCTGGTGATCATCCAGACCGGCATGACCGTGGCCAACATCGCGATCGAGGCGCAGCTGACCGTGCTGGGCCTGCTGCTGATCCTGTCGATCATCGCCTCGAACGCGATCAGCGCCGCCCGGCGGCGCTGACCGGAACCAAGTCAAACAAGGAGGAAACCATGCCCCGGACCAAGCTTCTCACCGCCCTGGCGGTCACCGCCGGCCTGCTCGCCGGCCCGGCCCTCGCGGCCGACCCGGTCAAGATCGTGTACATCCCGAAGAACACCGGGAATCCCTATTTCGACAGCATCATCAAGGGCTTCGAGGATGGCTGCAAGGCGCTGGGCTGCGAGTTCACCACGGTCGCCCCGGCGACGCCCGACGCGACCTCGCAGATCCCCTTCGTCACCGCCCAGATCCAGCGCGGCGTCAACGTCATCGCCATCTCGCCGAACAGCCCGGACGCGTTGAACCAGATCTTCGACCGCGCCCGGTCGCGCGGCGTGAAGATCCTGGTGGTGAACTCCGACGTGCCGGGCAACGAGGCGCATCGCGACGCCGCCATCCTGCCGGTCGACTTCTCGCAGACCGGCGGCGCCCAGGTCGAGCTGATGGGGTCGATGATCGGCTACAAGGGCGAGGTCGCGATCCTGTCGGCCACCACCGACGCGCCGGACCAGAATGTCTGGATCGCCGACATGAAGAAGGCGCTGGAGTCCAACGCCAAGTACAAGGACATGAAGCTGGTCACCACCGCCTATGGCGACGACGACCCGCAGAAGAGCACGACCGAGACCGAGGCTCTCCTGGCCAACTATCCGAACCTGGCCGGCATCATCTCGCCGACGACGGTCGGCGTCGCCGCCGCGGCCCAGGTGGTGGAGACGGCGGGCAAGGCCGACAAGGTCAAGGTCACCGGCCTCGGCACCCCGAACCAGATGCGCCGCTTCATCGAGAACGGCACGGTCACCGCCTTCCAGCTGTGGAGCCCGTACAATGAGGGCTGGCTGGCCTCGCATCTCGCGGTCGGGGTGATGGGCGGCAAGATCGACCTGAAGCCGGGGAGCAGCTTCGAGGTGCCGAAGCTGGGCACGATCAAGATCGGCGACAACGCCCAGATCCTGACCCAGTCGCAGCCCACCACCTTCGACAAGAGCAATATCGGCGATTTCAATTTCTGAGGCGCCCCCTCCATCGTCATCCCGGGCGCGGCGCAGCACGAAGTGGTGCGCTGCAGACCCGGGATCTCTTCGGACCGGAGCGAGATCCCGGATCTGCGCCCCTTCGGGGCTTGTTCGGGATGACGCGGAACTTAGTTGGGCCGAGGGATCAACTCGCCGGTGGCAATCGACTGCAGCACCTCGACGAAGAAGGCCGGCTCGGCTTCGGCGATGCGCTGCTGCAGCGTCTCGACCGTGTCGCCCGACAGGACGGGAACCTCGCGCTGCGCCACGACCGGCCCGTGGTCGTACTCGTCATCGACGATATGGACCGTCATGCCGCTGACGCTGCGGCCCGCGGCCAGCACCGCCGCGTGCACGTGCCGGCCGTACAGGCCCCGGCCGCCGAACTCCGGCAGCAGGGCGGGGTGGATGTTCAGGAGGCGGCCGCGGTAGCGGTCCAGCGTGGCCGGGCCGATCTTGCGCAGATAGCCCGACAGCACCAGCCATTCGGCGCCTGCTTCCTGCATCACCCGGCAGAGAGCCAAGTCGGCTGCAGCCTCGCCGCCTTCGCTGGTCGCGCTGATGTGGCGGTGCGGGACCCCGGCCGCTTCGGCGAAGCGCAGCGCCGGCGCGTCCCGGTTGTTGCTGACCGCCAGGCAGGCCTTGCCCGCAAGCGTCCCATCGGCGATAGCGCCGATGATCGCCCGCATGCTGGTGCCGCCATGCGAGGCCAGGAAGCCCAGGCGCAGGACCGTGCTCATCACCGCTTTCCCTTCGGCCGGCCGATCGACCCGTGCAGCACCACGCTGCTGCCCAGAAGCACCCGGCGGGGCGGGGCGTCCAGGCCGTCCAGCCGCTCCAGCAGCATCCGCGCCGCCGTGGCGCCGACCTCGGCCATGTCGCGGTCGATCACCGTGATCGGCGGGTCGACCAGCTCGGCCAGCATCCGGTCGTCGGCCCCGGCCAGCGACAGGTCCCGCGGCACCGACAGGCCCAGCAGCCGGATCGCGCGCAGTGCGCCCTGGAAGATCTCGTTGCCGCCGGCGATCAGCGCGGTCGGCGGCCTTGGCCCGGTCAAGAGATCATGGGCTTCGGCCGCGCCGTACTCCGCGGTCTGGGCGCGGGACCGGACCAGCCGCTCCTCCACTGCCAGCCCGGCCTCGGCCAGGGCCTTGCGGAAGGCCTCGGCGCGGGCGCGGCCGGGGCGGATCCTCTCCGACGCGGTGATCAGCGCGATCCGGCGATGGCCTTGCGCCGCCATCTGCTTCACCAGCGTCTCGATCGGCCGCGCATGGTCGCTGTAGACCACGTCGGCCGCCACCGGCACGTCGCGGTCCAGGATCACCAGCGGCACGCCGATCCGGCCCAACCGCTCGACCACGGGGCCGTGCATCTCGTCCGCCAGGGTGACGATCAGCCCGTCCATCTGGCGCTGCTGCGCCGCCTCCAGAAAGGCCAGCTCGCGCGCCGGCGAGCGGTTGGAGGAGACGGCGAACAACATGTAGCCGGCGGCGGACAGCACCGGCTCGGCCCCGGTGGCGACGCGCGAGAATACCGGGTTCGCCATGTCGGGGATGAGGAAGCCGATGGTCCGGGTGCGGCTGGTGCGCATGGTCCGGGCGGCGGCGTTGGGCTGGTAGCCCGTCTCCGCCATCGCCGCCAGCACGCGGGCCCGCGTCGCCTCCGCCACCCTGGCGCTGCCGCCGGCGACGCGCGACACGGTGCCGATCGACACCGCCGCCCGCGCCGCCACGTCGCGGATCGTCGGCCGGCGCGGCGGGAAAACGTTCACAGGGGAAGGTTTCGTGCGATCGGCCATGGCTTGCCCGGATTCTCGCCGGAATCGCCCGTTGCTGCAATCGGCCGATGATGTTGACGTTTACACGCTCGTGCCGCTGCGGCATCGATGCTACGAGGCGTGAGGCTTCCGGGAGAAGACGATGATCGAGTTCGGTGTCGATGCGGTCCAGATCGTGTTCAACCCGGAGGGCGGGCACCTGCACGATGTGGTGGTGCGCTGGAACGGGCGGGAGATCCGGCCGACCCACCGGGCGCCCTGGATCGACAGCGGCGAGACGCTGCCGGACGACGTCCCGCTCGGCCTGCGCAACCTGGCGGGCGACTTCTTCTGCGCCCCCTTCGCCGACAGCGACCTGGACGGCGCGCCCGGCCATGGCTGGACCGGCAACGGACATTGGGAGCTCGACGGCATCGACCGGAAGACGGGGGGCGTCACCGCCCGCTTCACGCTGCAGGAAAAGGTGTTCGGCGCCACCGTGCGCAAGGCGGTGACGCTGCGCCAGGGCCAGCCGATCGTCTATCAGCGCCATGTCTTCGAGGGCGGCGCCGGGGCGCTGCCGATGGCGCATCACGCCATGATCCGGGTACCGGGCGGCGCTGCGCTCAGCTTCTCGCCCAAGGCCTTCGGCATCACCCCGCCGACCCCGGTCGAGCCCGACCCGGCGCGGGGGCGGTCGGTGCTGGCCTATCCGCAGCGCATCGCCGGGCTGGAGGCCGTGCGCCTGGCCGATGGCCGCACCGTCGACGCCTCGCGCTACCCCTTCGCCGACAGCCATGAGGACATCGTGCTGCTGGCCGAGGCGCCTGGCTCGACGCTCGGCTGGTCGGCGGCGCTGGCGGCGCGCGAGGGCTTCCTGTTCTTCGGCCTGAAGGACCCGCGCCGGCTGCCCTTCACCATGCTGTGGATGAGCAATGGCGGCCGCGACTATCCGCCCTTCTCCGGCCGGCACCGCCATGTGCTGGGGATCGAGGAGGGCTGCATGTACCTCCATCTCGGCCATCGCGCCTCGATGGCGCCGAACCCGCTGACCGCCGAGGGCTACCCGACCGCGATCGCGCTGCAGCCGGCGGGGCGGGTCGAGATCGCCTATGCCTTCGGCGCCATCCCGGCCGAGCCGGGTTGGGACCGGGTCGAGGCGATCGGCCACGGCCCCGCCGGGCTCGACCTGCGCATCGCCGGCGGCCCGGCCGTGATGCTGCCTTTCGAGGCGAGCCGGATCGGGCTCTGACCCATCTTTTTCGCGGGGTGGAACGTCCCCGGCCGTCCCGCGGCGATTCGGGCTTGAACCGCGGCCTGTCCTCGCCTTCGATGGGCCGCTTGCCGCCGTATCCGGAGACCGCGTCCATGTCCGCGTCCGATCGCGCCGTCCTCGAGGCCCTGTTCCAGGCCGCGCTCAGCGCCGCCTATCCGGAGACGCGGATGCGGCACCTGCTGCCAGAGCCGCCGAAGGGGCGCACCATCGTGCTCGGCGCCGGCAAGGGGGCGGCGCGGATGGCCCGGGCCTTCGAGACGTTGTGGCCGCATCCCTGCGAGGGGCTGGTCGTCACCCGCTACGGCCACGGCACGCCGACCGAGCGGATCGAGGTGGTCGAGGCCGCGCATCCGGTGCCGGACGCCGCCGGCCGGGCCGCCGCCGGCCGCATCCTCGACCTC
>NZ_JANX01000330.1 GCF_000767795.1 Inquilinus limosus MP06
CTGCGGATCACGTCCCTGAAGATCGATTCAGCCATGCTGGGCCCCTGCTTCGCCTGGGCCTTTTCCTCGGCGGCGGCTGTTGCCTCCTGCTGCGCCTCGGCCGCCTTGACGCTGAGCTTCTCATAGGCGGATTCGCGATCGACCGCGGTGCTGTACTTGGCGTTCATGCCGCCGGCCGCGATCGCCGCCTGGCGCTCGGCATCGGTGATCGAGCCGAGGCGCGAGACCGGTGGGCAGACCAGCGCCCGCTCCACCACCTCGGGGATGCCCTTGGGATCGAGGAAGGAGACCAGCGCCTCGCCCACCGCCAGCTCCTGCAGCGCCCGGGCGACGTCCAGCTTGCCCTCGGTGCGGAAGGTGTCGGCGCTGGCCTTCAGCGCCTTCTGGTCGCGCGGGGTGAAGGCGCGCAGCGCGTGCTGGGCCCGGTTGCCGAGCTGGGCCAGCACCTTGTCCGGCACGTCGATCGGGTTCTGGGTGACGAAATAGACGCCGACGCCCTTGGAGCGGATCAGCCGCACCACCTGCTCGACCTTCTCGACCAGCGCCTTGGGCGCGTCGTCGAACAGCAGGTGGGCCTCGTCGAAGAAGAACACCAGCTTCGGCTTGTCCGGGTCACCGACCTCGGGCAGCCGCTCGAACAACTCGGACAGCAGCCACAGCAGGAAGGTGGCATAGAGCCGCGGCGCCTGGATCAGCGTCTCCGCCGCCAGCACGTTGATGACGCCGCGCCCGTCCGGGGCGGTGCGGGCCAGGTCCAGCAGGTCCAGCGCCGGCTCGCCGAAGAAAGCCTCGGCCCCCTGCTGCTCCAGCACCAGCAGCTGGCGCTGGATGCTGCCGACCGAGGCCTTGGAGACGTTGCCATAGACGCCGGTGAACTTCGCCGCATTCTCGGCCATGAAGGTCAGCAGCGCCTGCAGGTCCTTGAGGTCGAGCAGCAGCAGCCCTTCCTGGTCCGCCGCCTTGAAGGCGATGTTGAGCACGCCCTCCTGCGTATCGTTCAGCTGCAGCAGGCGGGACAGCAGCAGCGGCCCCATCTCCGCCACCGTGGCGCGGACCGGCGTGCCCTGCTTGCCGTACAGGTCCCAGAACACGGTCGGGAAGCCCTGATAGGCCAGGGCGCCGAGGCCGAGCTGCTTGGCCCGCTCCTCGATCTTCGGGTTGGCGGCGCCCGGCTGGCTGATGCCGGCGATGTCGCCCTTCACATCGGCGACGAAGACCGGCACGCCGGCCTGGCTGAAGCCCTCGGCCAGGACCTTGAGCGACACGGTCTTGCCGGTGCCGGTGGCGCCGGCAATCAGGCCATGGCGGTTGCCGAGGCCGAGCAGCAGCCGGTGCTCGCGCTCACCCTTGGCGAAATAGAGTCCGTCGGTCATTCCTGTCTCCCGCGGCCTGCGACGCCGCGCCCCTTCACATGGCCTGGACGAGTCATCCCATTCTGCGCAGGTTATGCCGGCAAGGAGATGCGATGAAGACCCTGATCCTGCTGCGGCACGCGAAATCCGACTGGGAAGACCCGGAGCTGGCCGACCATGACCGGCCGCTGGCGGCGCGCGGCCGCGACGCGGCGCCGCGGATGAGCGCCTGGCTGAAGGCGCATGGCCCGATGCCGGACCTGGTGCTGTGCTCCACCGCCACCCGCGCCCGGCAGACCCTGGCGCTGGTGCTGGAGGCGCTGGGCGCGGAGCCGGAGACCCGGTTCGACCGCGGCCTGTACCTGGCCGGCGGCGCCGGGGTGCTGGCCCGGCTGCGCCAGGCGCCGGACGCGGCGGCGACGGTGATGGTGGTCGGCCACAACCCGGACCTGGAGCAGCTGTCGCGCCGCCTGGCGACGACGGGCGACAGGGCGGCGCTGGACCGGCTGGCGGAGAAGTATCCGACCGCGGGCCTGGCGGTGATCGAGCTGCCGGTGGAGCGCTGGGCCGAGGCTGGCCCGGGTAGCCGGCTGATCGCCTTCGAGACGCCGAAGACGGCCGGCCGCTGACCGCCTCAATTCCGCCCAGACCAAAGACAGACGATTCGAGAGACTCGCGAGAACAAGCAAAGAGCGGAACCGTTCCAGCCTTGCCGATTATTCATCATCCGCAAGGACGATGATGGCCGATCGGCCACACCGCGGCACGATTCCTGCCGATGAACTGATCGTAAGCTGACGGCAACTGACGACGGACCAACATTCCTGCTGCGTGGGAACAGTATCGCGCCCGATTGGGCACGGATGTCAGCAGAGGATCTTCGCCATGTCGCGTGTCTCCGCCCGCCCGTTCAAGCTCGCGGCGGCCCTGATCGCCGCCTCGACGCTGGCCGGCTGCGTCGTCTATCCGGCCTATCCGCACCCGGTCTATTACCACCCCTACTACTACCACCCGTATCACTACTGGTGAGCCGGAGCCGGCCCGAGCCGCCGGCGGCGTCGCCGGCGCTTCGGAACGACCGGGCCGGCGGCCGGTCAGCGGATGCCGGCGAGATAGCCCAGCAGCGACTCCGCATCGTCGAACACGGCGTCGAGCGGCACCGCCAGCATCGGGTTCAGCTTCGCACCGAGGAAGGCGGCGCGAGTGTCGGTGTGCAGCCCAACCAGCCGGCGCCCGGGCTTGGCCAGCTGGCGGTGGGCATAGGCCATGCCCAGCTCCAGCGCCGCGCCCTCGTCCGGCACCCGCCCGTCGAGCACGAAGAGCAGCACGTCGCAGGCGAAGACCTGGTCGCGGTCCAGCTCGAAGGTCGCGCGCCGCCGCTCCTCCGGCGTCATCGACGCCCAGGGCTCGCGCCGGCTCTCGACCCCGTCGCGCTGCGGCAGGAAGACGGTGAAGCCCAGCGCCTCGATCCGCTCCGCCAGCACGGCATTGAACACCTGCTCGGCGGCCGAGAACAGCGGCGCGGCGAAGTACAGGCGCGGCATCAGCCGCGTCCGATCGCGCCCAGCGCCGCCCGGTGCAGCGCCGGGGTGGCGGCGGCCAGGACCTCGCCCGACGAGTCGAGGCCGAGCGGGTTGCCCTGCCAGTCGGTGATGACGCCGCCGGCGCCCTCGATCACCGGCACCAGCGCCATGTAGTCATAGGGCTGCAGGTTGCATTCCATCACCAGGTCGATGCAGCCCAGCGCCAGCAGGGCGTAGCCGTAGCAGTCGAGGCCGTAGCGGCGGTGCTTCACGGCCCCGGCCAGCCGCGCGAAGGCGTCGAGCGAGGCGCCCGAGAACACCTCCGGCGAGGTGGTGGTGAGGATGGCGTTGCCGAGGCCGCCGCAGTCGCGCGTGCGGCAGGGCTTGCCGTCGGCCGTCGTGGGGCGGCCGGCATGGCCGACGAAGCGCTCGCCCAGCGCCGGCATCTCAATCACCCCGACCACCGGCCGCCCCTTCTCGACCAGGGCGATCAGCGAGCCGAACAGGGGCACGCCGGCGATGAAGGCGCGGGTGCCGTCGATCGGGTCCAGCACCCAGACCAGGTCGCGGTCGATGCCCTCCCGGCCATGCTCCTCGCCGAGGATCCCGTGGCCGGGATAGGCGGTGCTGATCATCTGCCGCATCAGCTGCTCGACGCCGCGGTCGGCCATGGTGACCGGAGAGTCGTCGGCCTTGTCCTCGACCGCGAGGCCGGTGCGGAACCAGCGCATCGCCGCCGGACGGGCGGCATCGGCGAGGCTTTCGGCGAAGGCGACGAGGGAATCGGCGGTCATGGTGGGGCTCTGGGCTTCGAACGGGGGCCGCAGCCTCGCCGGAAATGCAGGCCGGGGCAAGCGCCGAGGGAGGGGCGGACCATCCGCTGCCGGCCGGCCTGACGGCCGGGTGAAACCGGCCAGAAGACCGGCCGGCGTCCGTCCGCGACCCCATGATCCGCATCGAGACGACGTCCGATCCATCGCCAGCAGGGACGCATCAGCCCTTTTCCGTAGTATCTGCTTCGTATATGAATAGATGTAGCAGTTACAACATAGGCCTTTCCAGACGTGACCGATCTCGCCTCCCTTGCGGTGGACCAGCGCGTCGAGGCGGCGCTCGGCCGGTTGTCGCCGGCGGAGCAGCGCGTCGCCCGCTTCGTCGTCGCGCAGAAGGAGACCGCCCTGCTGTCCTCCGCCGCGGAGATCGCGGCCCGGGCCGGCACCAGCGACGCGACGGTGGTGCGGACGGCACGGTCGCTCGGCTTCGAGGGGCTGCAGCAGCTGCGTGAGGCGCTGCTGGCCGACCTGACCGGGACGACCACGCCGGGCAGCCGCATGCGCCGCACCCTCGACACCGTCGGCGAGGATGCGGCCGGAGCGCTGCAGCACGTGCTGTCGATCCATCGCGAGGCGACGGAGGCGCTGGCGAGACCGGAGTTCCAGCAACCCTTTGCCCATGCGGTCGAGATCCTGGTCGCGGCCCGGTGCCGGCATGTCTTCGGCATCGGCCCGTCCGGCAGCCTGGCCGAATATGCGGCGCTGCAGTTCGCCCGCATCGGCCTGCCCAGCGAGGCGCTGGCCGCGACCGGCATCGGCCTGGCCGATAGGCTGCTGCGGGTGGCCGAGGGCGACGCGCTGGTCGTGATCGCCTACGCCCCGCTGTACCGCGAGGTGGCGGTGACGCTGGACGTCGCCGGGCGGCACCGGGTGCCGGTGCTGCTGGTCAGCGACAGCCTGGGCCCCTTCGTGCAGGACCGCGTCGCCGAGATCCTGCCGGTGCCGCGCGGCCGGGCCGACCATCTGGCGATGCATGCCGGCACCATGCTGCTGATCGAGGCGCTGGTCGTCGCCCTGGCGGCGCGTGACCGCGAGCGCGCTTTGGCCGGCCTCGAGACCCTGGGCGCCCTGCGCGGCGAGATCGACAAGCTCTGGCTCAGACGGGGGCCGAAACGGACGCCATGACCGGAACCACCGCCATCCTCTCCACCGTGACCGCCGCCTTCCTCGGCTCCTTCGTCGAGGTGGTGGAGGCGTTCACCATCATCCTGGCCGTCGGCCTGTCGCAGAGCTGGCGGCCGGCCTTCATCGGCACCGCCGCGGCCTTGGCGATGCTGGCGGTTCTGGTCCTGCTGCTGGGCCCGCTGCTGGAGCTGATCCCGATCGAGGCGCTGCAATTCGTCATCGGCACGCTGCTGATCCTGTTCGGGCTGCGCTGGCTGCGAAAGGCGATCCTGCGCGCATCGGGCCTGATCGCGCTGCGCGACGAGGCCCGCGCCTTCGAGGCGGAAATCGACCAGCTGCGCCGCCTCAGCGCCGAGCGCCGCGCCGACTGGCTGGCCGGCGTCGCCGCCTTCAAGGCGGTGCTGCTGGAGGGCACCGAGGTCGTGTTCATCGTCGTCGCCGTCGGCGCCGGGCGCGGCATGATCGGCTACGCCAGCCTGGGCGCAGCCGTGGCCTGCCTCCTGGTGCTGGCGATCGGGCTCCTGGTGCACAAGCCGCTGGCGCGGGTGCCGGAGAACACGCTGAAATTCGCGGTCGGCCTGCTGCTGACCTCCTTCGGCGTGTTCTGGACCGGCGAAGGGCTGGGCGCCGACTGGCCGGGCGCCGACCTGTCGCTGCTGGGCATCCTGGCGCTGGTCGCCGCCGTGTCCTTCACCGCCATCCGGCTGCTGCGGCTTTCACCCGCCGCCCAGAAGGTCGTGTCATGACCGCTGTTAGGACCGTGCTGGCCGAACTGATCGGCCTGTTCATTGATGACGGCGCCCTGGCACTGGCCGCGGTCGCGCTGATCGCCGCCGTCGCCGCGGCGGTCCGCTGGGCCGGGCTGCCGGGGCTGGACGGCGCGCTGCTGATCCTCTTCGGCTGCCTGCTGATCCTGGCCGAGAGCCTGGCCCGGGCGGCACGGACCAAGCGGCGCGGCGGCGGGTGATCGGCTCCGGACCGAACCGCGGGCGCCCCGGGGGTGTTGATCCGTGGAGAGCACCGCAAGGGAGCCCGTCATGGATCCGCTCGTGATCTTGAAGCGCAGCCGGCCCGGCGACCGGCTGGAGGTGACGAATTCGAACGGCGACACGGACGACATCGTCGTCGCCGAGCTGGACCTGGAGAGGCAGCAGATCATCCCGGAGCAGGGCAATGCCATCGCCTTCGGCGATGTCGGCCACGTCGTCAACCACAGCGAGAAGCAGCGCCGGGTGGGGTGACGGCGCCGCCGCTCAGACGCTAGGTGATCGCCCAGATCAGCTGGGTAATGCCGGTCCGGGATTGCGGCAGCGGTGCGGCCAGGTGCCGGCCAGGGCGAGGCTGTCGCCGGCGCCGAGCACGTACAGCTTCTTGTCCACCCACAGCTCGAGCGCGCCGGACAGGGCGATGGCCGCTTCCTCGCCCTCATGGGTGTAGCTGTCCGGGCTGCCGGCGCCGGGCTGAACGGTGCAGAACAGCGGCTCCAGCTTGCTGTCGAGGTTCGGCAGATCGCCATGAAAGATGTAGCCCCGCGGCAGCGCCACGCCTCGATCACGTCGTTGGAGAAGCCTTGTGCCTATTCCTCGATCGTGCCGGACACGGTCTTGCGGAATTCTCCTTCTCCGTCGCCCAGTCGCTGCCCTTCAGCGTGTAGGCGGCGCGGCCGCCGAATAGGTTGACGACATGCTTGCCGGGCGGGGGTTAGCTGAAATTGCAAGGCACCGTCGGTTAGACACCGCCGCGCCCGGCGCGGGTCATCGACGGATCGGCAGTGCACCCCCATCTGAATCGGCATGTCGCCCGACGGACCCGACCGCATCCTGAGCCGCGTGACCATCCGCCCCGCCGCCGGCGGCAAGGCGGGGATCGAGGCGCGTCTGCCCTATGACCGCGGGATGGTGCAGCGGCTGATGCGGACCTTCCCGCGCGCCCGCTGGCGCGAGGCCGAGGGGGTGTGGTTCATCCCCGGCAGCACGGCCGAGCGCCGGCTGACCCGCTTCCTGGCCGAGCAGCTGCCGCCCGGCGGCGACCATGCCGACGCCAAGGGCCGCGACGCCCATGAATTCGACCCGATCGACAGCCGCTACCTGGAGGTCGGCGACGAGCTGCTGGTGCGCACACCCTATTCCCGCACCGTGGTCGAGCAGATGCACGCCATCCCCT
>NZ_JANX01000331.1 GCF_000767795.1 Inquilinus limosus MP06
TGGAGGAGCGGCGCCGCCGGCCCTACGCCGCCATCCTGGCCGGCCTCGGCCCCAGGGAGGCCGTGGCCGACTTCATCGTCGCGCCGCTGAAGGTGTCGAAAGGCGTGGTCGAGGACCGCATCCTGGCGATGGTCGGCCGCGGCGACGGCAATGTCTGGCTCTACGACCTCGGCGCGGCGGTCGATGTCGCGCGGTGGCTGCAGACGCCGGACGAAATCATCGGCAACGAGGCGCGCCGAGCCCTGTACAAGAGCCTGATCGCGCCGCTCGAGAGCAAGCTGGACGGGGTCGAGCGGCTGGATGTGGTGCCGGACGGCATCCTGCATCTCGTGCCCTTCGACGGGCTGATCGACGGGGCCGGGCGCAACCTGATCGAGACCCGGGATGTCCGCATCGCCCGCAGCGCCCGGGCGATCCGCGGCGATCAGGAGACGCAGCCGCCGGTGGAGGCGGGCGGGATGCTGCTGGTCGGCGATGTCGATTACGGCCCTGGCTCGGCCATGTCGCCCCTGCCGGCCACGGGCATGGAGGTCGATACCATCGCCCAGACCATGGCGAGGGTCGGGTTCACGCCCCAGCTTCTGCGGGGCACCGCCGCCGACGAGGCCGATGTCCGGGCCGCGGCCGGCGGCCGCCGGATCCTGCATTTCGCGACCCACGGCTTCTTCGACCCGGTCTCGGCGGGGGAGGCGGCGCCGCTTTGGCGGGCCGGCATCGCCCTCTCCGGCGCCAACGGGGCCGGCGAGGACCATATGGCGGCGGATGACGGGGTGCTGTATGCCGCCGAGGTGACGGCCTGGCCCCTGTCCGGCGTCGATCTAGTCGTGCTGTCGGCCTGCGACACGGCCCAGGGCGATCGCAGCTATGTCGAGGGGCTGAGCGGCCTGCCATCGGCGCTGGCGGTGGCCGGGGCAAAGCGCAGCCTGCTGGCCCGCTGGCCGGTCAGCGACCGCGGCAAGGCGTTGTTCATGATCCGCTTCTACCAGGCGCTCGCCATGACCCGCTCCTATGAACAGGCGATCCGCCTGGCGAAGCTCGACGCGATCGCGGGCAAGCTGCCCGGGGTACAGGACGATGTCTGGCTCGCCTTCGTCATGATCGCCAACTGACGGCAGGGCGGCCCGCCGGAAGGACCTCCGACGGGCCGCGCCCACATCAGGCCGTCAGCGTCCCGGTGATGTTGATCGAGGTCGGCTGCGCCGGCAGCGGATGCAGCGTCTCGCCGGGCCGCGAGAGATCCAGCTGCTTCAGGTCGATCTGCATCATGGTCGGGTTGGTGTAGGTGCGGACGTTGAAGACCTTCTGCCGCAGCGCCTTGACCACGATCCACTGGGTGTAGTCGTACTCGACCTTCCCGCCATGCGCCGGCCGCGAGGCGCTGGTCCCGACCGGGATGTCGACGCCGTTGAGCAGGTGGATGGCCAGGTTGCACGCCTCCCCGGCATCCTTTGGCCGATGTGCGAAGTGCTTCTGGAACACCGTGCGGATGAAGCGGGAGGGCGGGGTCGAATCCCCCGGCATGCCCCGCATGCCGCTGCCATGCCCGGTCTGCTTGAATCGCTGCAGGCCGATGTGGATGGGCTCCGCGTCGGTGTTGGATAGCCCGACATAGTTCTCGATGTTGGTGATCTGCCAGGGGAAGGGCGGGTCGTTGGTCAGCACCGCGACCGGGTTGTCGTGGATCTGGGCCACGCCATCGATGAACTCGATGACGATGCTGCGGCCGCGCTCGTCATGGATCGGGAAATGCAGCGGCGTCTCCTTCTCCAGAACCAGATCGCCCCAGATCTCGATCCCGCCCCCGGTCAGCTGGGCTTTGACATCGTCAACGGTGGCGCATGTGCCCAGAACCCAACTGGTGAACAGGTCGACGACCAGGGCCTGCGACGGGGTGGACACGGTGTGTGCGTAGCGCGTCCCCGGCAGCCAGAGGGCGCCGATGCTCAGCCCCGCCTCGTTCATCCCGTCGGTGATGATGGTCTTGCCGTATGCGTTCATGCCGATATAGCCGTACTGGGCCGTCCAGCGCAGCCCGTCCTTGAGATCGGGCGTCGGGCTTGTCTTTTCCGTGCCTCGGCCGCTGATCAGGAGCTCGGATTTGAGATCCGATCCGAACTCCATGCTGCGGCCGTTGACGACGCTCGCGTCCTCCGCCAGCAGAAGAAAATCCGTGCACACAACTGCCTCCTCGGGTGGGGATCCCGCTGGAAGCCGGCAAAATCGGCCGGCCGGGTCGGTGCGAGGCGGGACCCGGGTGACGTGGGTTCAAAATGGGACGGAGGCGACGTGTCTGGGCCAATCGCCTATCGCCGTCCGAGCCAGGGTCAGCATGACACCCGCCCACCCAGGCCGGTAGGTCCAGATGACCGTCGACGGTGAGTCCAGATATCTAAAATCCTAGGCAGGTGGGCAGGCGGTTCTTGCTGCGCAAACCTCTCCCCCTGGCCCCGCCCGCAGGGGAAGAGGGTTATCGATGGAACAGAGCCGGCCTCACGCCCGCTGCTTCTGCCGGGCCTGGCGCAGATAGGGCGCCAGGTACTGGCCGGTGTAGCTGCGCTTGGCGCGGACCACATCCTCCGGCGTGCCGGCGGCGATGATCTCGCCGCCGCCGTCGCCGCCCTCGGGGCCGATATCGACGATCCAGTCGGCGGTCTTGATCACCTCGAGATTGTGCTCGATCACCAGCACCGTGTTGCCCTGGTCGACCAGCTCGTGCAGCACCTCCAAGAGCTTGCGCACATCGTCGAAATGCAGGCCGGTGGTCGGCTCGTCGAGGATGTAGACGGTCTTGCCGGTGGCCCGGCGCGACAGCTCCTTGGCCAGCTTCACCCGCTGCGCCTCGCCGCCCGACAACGTGGTCGCCGCCTGGCCGATCTTGACGTAGTCGAGCCCCACCCGGTGCAGCGTCTCCATCTTGTCGCGGATCGAGGGCACGGCGCGGAAGAACTCCGCCCCTTCCTCGACCGTCATCTCCAGCACCTCGGCGATCGACTTGTCGCGGTACAGCACCTCCAGCGTCTCGCGGTTGTAGCGGTGGCCCTTGCAGACGTCGCACTGGACATAGACGTCGGGCAGGAAGTGCATCTCGATCTTGATGACGCCGTCGCCCTGGCAGGCCTCGCATCGGCCGCCCTTGACGTTGAATGAGAAGCGGCCGGGGCCGTAGCCGCGGGCCTTGGCCTCGGGCAGCCCGGCGAACCAGTCGCGGATCGGGGTGAAGGCGCCGGTGTAGGTCGCCGGGTTGGACCGCGGCGTGCGGCCGATCGGCGACTGGTCGATGTCGATGATCTTGTCGAGGAACTGCACGCCCTCGATCGCGTCATGTGGCGCCGGGTGCTCATGCGCCCCCATCAGCTGCCGGGCCAGCGCCTTGTACAGCGTCTCGATCACCAGGGTGGACTTGCCGCCGCCGGACACGCCGGTGACGCAGGTGAAGGTGCCCAGCGGCACCTCCATGGTGACGTTCTTGAGGTTGTTGCCTCGGGCGCCGACCACCTTCAGCACCTGGCCCTTGTGGCCCGGGCGGCGGGTCGTGGGAACCTCGATCCGCTTCGCGCCGGTCAGGTACTGGGCGGTGATGCTGTCGGCGCTGGCCATCACCTCCGCGGGCGTGCCGTGCGCCACCACCACGCCGCCATGCACGCCGGCGCCCGGGCCCATATCGACCAGGTAGTCGGCGCTGCGGATCGCATCCTCGTCATGCTCGACCACCAGCACGGTGTTGCCGAGGTCGCGCAGCCGCTTCAGCGTGCCGAGCAGCCGGTCGTTGTCGCGCTGGTGCAGACCGATCGACGGCTCGTCCAGCACGTAGAGCACGCCGGTGAGACCGGAGCCGATCTGCGATGCCAGGCGGATGCGCTGGCTCTCGCCGCCGGAGAGCGAGCCGGAGCCGCGCGACAGGGTCAGATAGGTCAGGCCGACGGCGCTGAGGAAGGTCAGCCGCTCGTTGATCTCCTTCAGGATGCGGTAGGCGATCTCCTGGTCCTTGGCCGACAGCGTGTCGTTCAGCGCCGCGAACCACTGCCCGGCCTCGGCGATCGACTTCTCCGCCACCTGGCTGATGTGCAGTCCGCCGATCTTCACCGCCAGCGCCTCGGGCTTCAGCCGGGCGCCGTCGCAGGTGTCGCAGGGGCGGGTGCCCTGGTACTTGCCCAGTTCCTCCCGCGTCCAGGCGCTGTCGGTCTCGCGGAACCGCCGCTCCATGTTCGGGATCAGCCCCTCGAACGGCTTCTCGGTCTTGTAGGTGCGCAGCCCGTCATCGTAGCGGAAGACGATCGAATCCTTGCCCGAGCCGTACAGGATGGTGTTGCGGACCTCTTCCGGCAGGTCGCGCCAGGGCGTGGTGGTGCTGACGCCGTAATGGGCGGCGATCGCCTCCAGCGTCTGGTGGTAGTATTTCGAGGACGAGCCCTCCCACGGCGCCACCGCGCCCTTGGCCAGGGTCCGGCTCTCGTCCGGCACGATCAGCTCCGGGTCGAACACCAGCTTGGCGCCGAGGCCGTCGCAGGCCGGGCAGGCGCCATGCGGGCTGTTGAAGGAGAACAGCCGCGGCTCGATCTCCGGGATGGTGAAGCCGGAGACCGGGCAGGCGAATTTCGACGAGAAGAGGGTGCGGTCGCCGCTGTCGGCGTTCTCGGCGATGGCCAGTCCCTCGGCCAGGCCCAGCGCGGTCTCGATCGAATCGGCCAGGCGGTTGCCCAGGTCGTCGCGCACCACCAGCCGGTCGACCACCACCTCGATGTCGTGCTTCAGTTTCTTGTTCAGCGCCGGCACGTCCTCGATCTCGTAGAGGGTGCCGTCGACCTTGACGCGCTGGAAGCCGCGGGCCCGCAGCTCCTGCAGCTCCTTCCGGTACTCGCCCTTGCGGCCGCGGACGATCGGCGCCAGCAGATACAGCCGGGTGCCGTCGCCCATCGCCATCACCCGGTCGACCATCTGGCTGACCGTCTGGCTCTCGATCGGCAGGCCGGTGGCCGGCGAATAGGGTACGCCGATGCGGGCGAACAGCAGCCGCATGTAGTCGTAGATCTCGGTCACCGTGCCGACGGTCGACCGCGGGTTGCGGCTGGTCGTCTTCTGCTCGATCGAGATCGCCGGCGACAGGCCTTCGATCGAATCGACATCCGGCTTCTGCATCAGCTCAAGGAACTGGCGGGCATAGGCCGACAGGCTCTCGACATAGCGGCGCTGGCCCTCGGCGTAGATGGTGTCGAAGGCGAGAGAGGATTTGCCGGAGCCGCTGAGGCCGGTGATGACGATCAGCTGGTCGCGCGGCAGATCGACGTCGACATTCTTCAGGTTGTGCTCGCGCGCGCCGCGGACGCTGATGGACTTGTGCATCGCCAGATCACTCATGCGGGAAGGGCGTCCCCGGGCTCCGGGCACGCCGATGTGCAATATGGGACGGGCGAGGCCCGAAAGCGACTCCGGCCCGATCATCGGTTCGCCGGCGGGCGCTGCGGCCGCGCGCCAGCGGACAGCGAGTCCGACGGCGAGACTCGAACATATCGGGAACGTTGCGGTCAAGCGGAAAGCGGGATAGGATGCCCGTCCAAGCCGTCCGGGGCATAACCCCGGGGCCTCACGCCGGAGACTCCATGATCCTTCGGATCGGCCTGATCCTGGTCCTGCTGCTCGTGTCGGGGGCCGGCGAATCGATGGCTGCGACGCTCGACTGCAGCGATGCCGGCAAGCGGCTGTGGAGCCGCAGCGACCCGCAGGTCAATCTCAGCCACATATTCTGCGGCGAGATCGGGCGCAACGGCGACCCGAAGGGCTTCCATTCGCGCGTTGTCGCGCTGCCGACCGGCGCGGTCGACCGGGTCGAGGACAACCGCCATGGTGCCGGCGAGATCTATGACGCGACCGTCATCTACAGCAACGGCCGACGCAAGCGGTCGACCTTCTACCCGGACGACTGCCCGGCCGAAGCGATCCTGCGCTCGGTGCTCTATGCCTACCGCAACCAGACCGGCGATCATCCCGCCTGGGGCGTGCTCGGCCCGTCAGCGCCGGTGCAGGGCGATGCACAGGACGGCTATTGCCGCGACGACCGGGGCCGGCCCTTCGAGATCCGCATCGGCACCATCCAGCGCCGCGGCCAGGACGCGATCAACACCGCGTTCCCGAACTGAGAGGGCGGGATGAAGGCAAAGCACAGCACGATCGAGGTCACCCGCGACGCCGAGGGGCGGCTGCGCGTCGTGCCCGGCACCGCGGCGCCGATCCTGGCCGACTTCCTGGAGACCGATCTGCGCGGCGACGCCGCCTGGACGGCGAAGGTGGCCGAGCGCCTTGGAGCGGCCGGGGAGGGGGACGAGCCGATCACCGGCAATCTCTACGCCCTGGAGATCCGCGGCGCCCAGTCGGTGCTGCGCAACATCCACGATCCCAAGGTGCCGCCGCTGGTGCTGCCGACCCGGGACCTGGCGGGGGCGGTCGGGGCCTGGCTGGCGGCACTGCGCAAGCCCGCGGCCCGGACACGCAGGAAGGGTTGAGGCGGCACCCGATCGAAGTGATTGGCATCGGCGGCCCGGGCGTCTAGGGTCCGCCCCGGAATTGAGCAGTGAGTGAGGTCTGGATCATGGCTGGCAGCGTCAACAAGGTCATTCTGGTCGGGAATCTCGGCCGCGATCCGGAAATCCGGTCCTTCCAGAATGGCGGCCGCGTGGCGAATCTCTCGGTCGCGACGTCGGAGAACTGGAAGGACCGCAACACCGGCGAGCGCAAGGAGCGCACCGAGTGGCACCGCGTTGTGGTGTTCAACGACGCGCTGGTCGGGGTGGTCGAGCGATTCCTGAAGAAGGGCTCGAAGATCTATATCGAGGGCCAGCTCGAGACCCGGAAATACACCGACCAGAGCGGCGCCGAGCGCTACACCACAGAGGTGGTGCTGCGCCCGTTCCGCGGCGAGCTGACCATGCTCGACGGCCGTGAGGGCGGCGGCGGTGGGGGCGGCGGCGGTTTCGAGGACGAGGGCGGCT
>NZ_JANX01000332.1 GCF_000767795.1 Inquilinus limosus MP06
CGCCCTTGACCGATGTCGATGCCCGCTTCGGCTGGAGCGTGGCCGGCGGCATCGACCTGCGGCGGCTGGCGCTGGACTGGACCGGGGCCAAGGTCTCGGTCGAGGGCGGTTCCGGCCGGCGGCGGCCGTCGGTGCTGCGGATCGAGGGGCTGGACCTGGCGCGGGCCGTGGCCGCGGCCGGGCTGGACGATGTCCGCGCCACCGGCATCGTCGACGGCACCATCCCGTTCCGCCTCGACCGCGACACGATCGTGGTCGAGAACGGGGTGCTGGCGACGCGCGGCCCGGGCGAGATCCGCTACGGGGCGGGCGCGGCGCCGGAGGAGATCAAGGCGGCGGCGGCCGCCGAACCGGGCATGGACACGCTGATGACGGCGCTGCGCAACTTCCAGTACCAGTCGCTGCGGGCGACGCTGGACGGGCGCAGCGACGGCGAGGCGAATGTGAAGCTGGCAGTTCGGGGATCCAACCCCGACCTCTATGGCGGCTTCCCGATCGCGCTGAACGTCAACCTGTCGGGCGCGCTCTACGTCATCGCCCGGCGCAGCCTGGCGCTGGCGCGGATCGGCGACCGCATCCGCGACTATTATGCCGAACGGTTGGGGCGTAGGAGCGAGCCGCCGTGTTGAAGATGAGAGGGGGATTGCATATGGCTTTCAGGAATCGTCATGGCGAGCCCCGCCCCGGAGTCCAATTGGGGGGCGTGGCCATCCAGGGCGGCTCGCATCGGCCCCTGGATGGCCACGGCGCTGCGCGCCTCGCCATGACGATGGGGGTTGGCTTCTGCGCTGCCGCGCTCGGCGCCTGCTCGCCGGTGATCCGGGTCGAGGCGCCGGACAAGCCGATCGAGATCAACCTCAACGTCCGGGTCGAGCAGGACGTCAAGGTCCAGGTCGACCGCAGCCTGCAGAAGGTGGTCGGCAAGAACCCGGCACAGCCCTAGGGGTTTGCCTGCGCTGGTGTGGGCGCGGCCATGGCGGCATCGCGAATAGGAATGATGACGGTATCGTAGACCGGCAGTCCGGATCTATGTACCCTGCCACCGCTGAATTCAGCGAGAACTGAATTTATGGCGGAGGTATTGTGATGCGCAGGATGATGCTTTGGGCATCGTCGTGTTTCATCTTGGGGCGTGCTCCAACGACCCCGCCGACATAGAGGCCGCCCGGATGGAAAACGATGCCTTTGTCTGGTGCAGCACCAACATGCCCGAGATTCCGATCCAGGACTGCAAGAACGCCGAGAAGAAGGACGGCTACAAGCACGAGAAGCAGATGCAAGCGGGCGCCATCACGCTCTTCTAGCCGCTCGTCCGGCGCATCTTCGGGCGATCATCCGGCCCCGGGCCGATCCTTGGGAGGTCAGATCACGATGCAGCACGTTCAACGATGGTCGGCCGCTGCCCTGCTGGCCCTTCTGGTCGGCACATCCGCCGGCCTGGCCCAGGCAGCGGATGCCGAGAGCTTCAACTTCGAAGGGACCCTCGGGCCGACGCGCGTCGGGATGACGCTGGTGGTCCAGGACGGCAAGATCGCCGCGCCGAGCCATTATTTCTACCAGAAGCACCTGACCGACATCCCGCTGACGGGCGACGCCGCGAAAGGGGTGACGCTGACCGAGCCCGGCGGCGGCACCTTCGCCTTGCAATTCAAGGGCAATGGCAGCAACGGCAGCGATCCGCTGACCTTCGACAACAGCGTCGGCCTGACGGGCACCTGGACCGGCAAGGACGGCAAGGCCCTTCCGGTCGCGCTCGACCTGACCGGCAATGCCGGCCCGACTGCGCCGGGTGAACGCTGGTACCAGGACCTCACCAGCGAGAGCGATGCGGCCTTCGAGGCCAAGGTCCAGGGCTTCTACACGACCGTGATGGCGGGCGACCGCGCCGGCGCGGCGAATTTCGTGCATTTTCCCCTCACCGTGAATGTCACGGCGAAGGAACATTTGCGCATCACGTCGCCGGACCAGCTGAACGCCCATTGGGACAAGATCTTCACCCCGGCCTGGCTGAAGCAGGCCGGGACGGCGCTGCCGCATGACCTGGCCGTCATCGACGGAATGGCGGCGCTGGGGTCGGGCCTCGCCTATTTCAGCGACAAGGGCGTCGAGACCATCAACGTCAGCACCGACTGAGCGTCGGGCGGCGGGCCTTTAGCCCGCCTCCTCCCCGTCCCAGTACTGGCGGCGCCCCGACATGTCGAAGATATCGTCGCGGGTGCGCAGGGCGCCGACCGCCATCTTGTTCGAATCCGGATAGACGCAGACCTCGTTCGGGTTGCGCTGGCCGATCATCAGGGTGCGGCACGGGCCGGGGCCGCGGTTGAGGAAGGAATGGCCGACCTTCCGACCGGCCGGGAAGCAGGCATAGTCGCCGGCTGTCAGCTCGTATCGCTCCTCGCCGAGGATCAGCGTCACCTGGCCTTCCAGGATCAGCGCATGCTCCTCCTCCAGCATGTGGTAGTGGGTCGGGCACAGGCGCTTGCCGGGCGCCGGGGATTCGATCAGCACGCCGACGCGGTAGCCCGGCCCGACCGCCGCATGGGTCAGGTGCTTCGACCGGCCGCCGAACCGGGCGCTGCCGGGCACGCCGTCCTCATGCCACTCGACCGACGCCTCGGCGATCGGCGGCTTCGGCGCCACGACGGCTTCGGCCACCGCGGCATCGGCGGGCGGGGCGACGCCGGGCGGCAGGCCGGTGTTCTCGCCGTCCCAGTAGTCGCGCGTCGCCGTCATGTCGAAGATCGCGCGCCGCCCCAGGGGGCGCACCAGCACCTTGCCGGTGTCGGTGTAGACGCAGACCTCGTTCGGGTTCTTCTCGCCCACCACCACGTAGCGGCAGGTCGTGTCGCCGGTGTTCACCAGGCAGTGCCCGGCCCTCTGCCCGGCCGGGTAGCAGATATAGTCCCCGGCTTTCATCTCGTACGTGTCGGCACCGAGCCGCGCGGTCACCGTGCCCTCGAGGATGAAGACATGCTCCTCCTCGAAGATATGGTAATGCGCCGGCGAGCTTTGCATGCCCGGCCCCAGCTCCTCGATGGCGACGCCGACATGGTAGTCGTCGCCGACCGCGGCCCGGGTCAGGTGGCGGTACCGCGTGGTGAAGCGCGGGATGTCGGACCATTCCTCCCACGGCACGTCGGATGACGAGATCGGCTTGGCAATTGTGTCGCTTGCCATGTGTTCCCCCTTGCGCTCGGGTGCCCGGTTGAGCTTTTGAGATTGTGGATAGAACCTCTGGCCTCACCCCTTATTGTCATTGCCGGGCTTGACCCGGCAGTCCAGGGGCCACCGAGAGCTGCTCTGAGAGCCCCTGGATCCTCGGGTCAAGCCCGAGGATGACAATAAGAATAGAACAGAACTCAAGATGGATCCGGCGCGGGTCAAGGGCTCACGGCTCCGCCGGCCGCCGATGCGCCAGGGCCAGGGAGCGGGCGAGGGCGGCGCCGAGCGACAGGCCGTGGGCGTCGCGCAGATAGGTCTGGAAGTCGTAGATCGTCACCGCCGGGCAGGTCTCGAACTCCAGGAGCCGGACGCCGCCATCCTCATCGGCGCGCAGGTCGACCGAGAAATAGTCGCGCAGGCCGAACAATTCGGCCAGGCGGGGCACCAGGGCCTCGGCCGCCGCCACGATGCGGGCGGCTGCCGGGTCCGACGCCGCCTCGGCACGCAGATCCGTCAGCCGCGGGACGAAGGCGCGGTCCTGCGTCTCGCCGAAGCCGGTCAGGCCGCCCTCGGTGTCGCGGCTGCCCGACAGGCTCAGATTGTCGCGCATGGTCATGAAGGCGCCGCCGGTCTCGCTGCCCGGATCCTGGCCCAGCCGGGCGATGCCCAGCGACGCGGCCAGGGGCCGGCCGGTGTCCATGAAGCTGACCCGGACGTCATGGCCCGGCAGGAAGGGCTGGATCACCGCCCGGTCGCGATAGCGGTCCCACAGCCTCGCGGCCACCTCCAGCGCGGCGGCCGCGTCCGAGGTCCTGGAATCGGCGAAGATGCCGATCTTGGCGCCCAGCGTGTTCGGCTTGACGAAGAACGGTTCCGGCCCGTCCAGCACCTCGGCGCCGGCGATCACCCGCCCGCCTTCGGCCAGGGCGGTCGGCGGCACCGGCAGGCCGGCGGCCGCGGCCAAGGCGGTGGATTTGAACTTGTCCTGGCACAGATGCTGCGCCTGGGGCGGGCTGCCGTAGAACGGGATGCCGGCCAGCCGCGCCAGGGCGCTGATGCTGCTGCCGCGGTAATAGGCGATGCCGTCGGTCTGGCACCACAGGATGGTGTCGTCGCGCTGGGCCGCCAGGCCGGGCAGGGCGCCGATCAGGGCGTCGAGTTCGACGAACTCCGCCTCCAGCCCGGCTTCGCCGAGCGTGGCCGCCAGCTCCGGCTTGATCGCCTCCAGGTCGGTCGCCTGGGCCAGGTAGCAGGCGACCTCCGCCGCGATGGCGGGGTCGAAGCCCGCCGCCTGCAGCCGCGCCCGGCATGCCGCCTCCGGCTCGTAGGTGATGACCACGCGGCGGAGCGGGGAGGGCGGCATCGGCGGTGGCTCCGGGATCAGGGGAAGGCGCAGACCTCGCTGGTGACGCGGACGAAGCTGCGCTCGCCCTCGACCAGGCTAAACCGGTATTCCTTGTCGCCCATCACCATGGTCTGGAACAGCGGCAGCACGCCGGTGGCGGTGGCCTGCTTGCCGTCGATGCCGCGGAAATTGACGGTGATGGGCTTCGCCGGGTCGAACCAGGACTGGGCCTTGTTCTTGTCGTCCAGCGCGCTCTCGCCGCGGCCGGTCACCGCCACGGTGTTGTTGGCGAAGGCGACCGAGCTGTTCGACCCGGTGGCGTTCTGGGTCGGCAGGATGAAGCGCTTGCTCTCGCCCGGCTTGCAGTCGCGCGGGGCCGAGGCCTGGTCGATGTAGAAGGCCAGGCGCTGCGGGTCGAGCCCGCTCTGCAGCCGCGCCGCCACCTTGTCGGCCAGCTCGCGGTTCACCCCGGTCGGCACCTCGCGCTCGAATCGGGCCATCAGCTCGCGGTACTGGATCTGCGCCGTCTGGGCCGCCGCCTGCAGCTGCACCCGCTGCTGCTCCCACCCGCTCCGGTCCTGGGTCAGGCTGGAGACCTGGGACTGCAGCGTCTGGATCTGGCCGCGCGTGCGTTCGACCCCGATCTGGTAGGCGAAGGCCGCCACCACCACCAGCACGGTGATCGAGAAGAACACGCGGATGATCGCGCCCCAGACGCGCCGCCGGTAGCGGCGCTCCGGATCGTAGAGACCGAGACCCATGAACCCTATCCTGACCCTTTGCCGGCTGAGGTTACCGCCGTAGCATGGCCGACAGTTACGACAGGGCCACCCCCGCCGCCAAGCCCGTCGCGAAGGGCGCGGCAAATCGGCGAGGGCCCGGCCTGTCGGTCAGAAAATTCTGGAGGAGCGCAGCGTGGGTTCGATCCATCATTTCATCGACGGCAAGGCCGCGCCCGGCCACAGCGGCCGGACCGGGGACGTGTGCAACCCGGCGACCGGCGAGGTCTCGGGCCGCGTCGACTTCGCCTCGGCCGAGGAGGTCGGCGCCGCCATCGACTCCGCTCGCAAGGCGCTGCCCGGCTGGGCCGCGACGCCGACCGTGATCCGCGCCCGCGTCATGTTCCGCTTCAAGCAGCTGATCGAGGAGAACATCGAGGAGCTGGCGCGGATCGTGACCGCCGAGCACGGCAAGGTGCTGTCCGACGCCAAGGGGTCGATCCAGCGCGGCCTCGAGGTGGTGGAGTTCGCCTGCGGCATCCCGCATCTCTTGAAGGGCGAGTTCAGCGAGAATGTCGGGCGCGAGATCGACAGCTTCTCGATCCGCCAGCCGGTCGGCGTCTGCGCCGGCATCACGCCGTTCAACTTCCCGGTGATGGTGCCGCTGTGGATGTTCTCGATCGCCATCGCCTGCGGCAACACCTTCGTGCTGAAGCCGTCGGAGAAGGACCCGTCCGCCGCCAACTGGCTGGCGGCGAAGCTGATCGAGGCCGGCGCCCCTCCGGGCGTGCTGAACGTGGTGCATGGCGACAAGGTCGCCGTCGACACGCTGCTGACCCATCCGGGCGTGGCGGCGGTCAGCTTCGTCGGCTCGACCCAGATCGGCGAGTACATCTATGCCACAGCGGCGGCGCATGGGAAGCGGGTGCAGGCGCTGTGCGGCGCCAAGAACCACATGGTGGTGATGCCCGACGCCGATCTGGACAAGGCGGTCGACGCGCTGATGGGCGCGGGCTACGGCTCGGCCGGTGAGCGCTGCATGGCGATCTCGGTGGCGGTCGCGGTCGGCGATGTCGGCGACAGGCTGATCCAGAAGCTGGAGCCGAAGGTGCGGGCGCTGAAGATCGGCCCCGGCACCGATCCGGACGCCGAGATGGGACCACTGGTGACGAAGCAGCACTACGACAAGGTGCGCGGCTACGTCGACATCGGCGTGCAGGAGGGCGCGAAGCTGGTGGTCGACGGTCGCGGCCTGAAGCTGCAGGGCTACGAGAACGGCTACTTCATCGGCGGCTGCCTGTTCGACGATGTCGAGCCGCAGATGCGGATCTACCGGGAGGAGATCTTCGGCCCGGTGCTGTCGGTGGTGCGGACGCCGGATTTCGCGACCGCGCTGGACCTTGTCAACAAGCACGAATACGGCAACGGCACCGCGATCTTCACCCGCGACGGCGACGCGGCGCGGACCTTCGTCAGCAACTGCAATGTCGGCATGGTCGGCGTCAACGTGCCGATCCCGGTGCCGATGGCGTTCCACAGCTTCGGCGGCTGGAAGCGCTCGGCCTTCGGCGACCTCGGCATGTACGGGCCGGACGGGGTGCGCTTCTACACCAAGCTGAAGACGGTGACCGAGCGCTGGCCGACCGGCATCAAGGGCGGGGCCGAGTTCACCATGCCGGTGATGAGGTAGAGGACCGTTCGCCCCGCACCGCCCGAGCCCCCCTCCCCCTGCGGGA
>NZ_JANX01000333.1 GCF_000767795.1 Inquilinus limosus MP06
ATCCGCGCCGCCATGGCCGTGGCCGACGCGGCGCCGGCCCAGCCGGCGCTGGTCGCCGAGCGGATCGCCTGAGCATGGGCGCGCAGGCCGTGGCTGGCCCACCGCAGGCACGGCAGTCGGCGGCGCAGGGCATCGCGCTCTACGCCGGCGGCGTCTTCGTGCTGTGCGTCATGGACGCCATGATCAAATGGCTGTCGGCGGGCTATCCGATCGCCCAGATCGTGTTCTTCCGCGCATCGATCGGGTTGATCCCGACGCTGGTGCTGCTTTACCGGCCGCCGGGGATCGCGGCGCTGCGGACCCGCCGGGTCGGGGCGCATTTCCTGCGCGGCCTGGCCGGCGTGGTCGGCACCTTCGGCTTCTTCTGGGCCTTCGCGGTGATGCCGCTGGCCGACGCCTACGCCATCGGCTTCGCCGCCCCGATGTTCATCACCGCTTTGTCGGTGCCGATCCTGGGCGAGAAGGTGGGGGTGCGGCGCTGGCTGGCCGTGCTGGTCGGCTTCGCCGGGGTGCTGATCATGATCCGCCCGGGCGGCGAGGGCAGCAGCTTCGGCGGCGGCGCTGCCGTCGCCCTTCTCGCTACCGCGGCCTATGCCCTGTCGATGGTGATGGTGCGGCTGTACAGCCGCACCGAGACCAATGCCGCGATGATCTTCTATTCTACCATGGTCGTCGTCGTGGTCGCCGGGGTGCAGATGCCCTTCGTCTGGGTCACGCCGACCTGGGCGGATGCCGGGCTGCTGGCCGTGCTCGGCCTGCTCGGCGGCATCGGCGCGATCATGATGGCGCAGGCCTATCGCGTGGCCACGCCGTCGATCGTGGTGCCGTTCGAATACACCGGCATGATCTGGGGCGTCGGCCTGGGCTTCATGCTGTGGGGCGACGTGCCCGACCTGTGGATCTGGGTCGGCTCGGCGATCGTGGTCGCCAGCGGCCTCTACATCCTGCACCGCGAGACGCGGACCAGATCGCCCGGCGGCGAGAGCGGGGTCCCGGCATCATGACGGAGGGCGCGATGCTGCCGAAGGCGGAGCTTCACCTGCATCTGGAGGGCGCGGCCAGCCCGGGCCTGGTCCGCCGCCTGGCGGCGCGGCACGGCATGACCCTGCCGGCGGACCTGTTCGACGCCAAGGGCGAGTTCGCCTGGACCAATTTCCTGCACTTCCTCAAGGTCTATGACGTCGCCAGCACGGTGATCAAGACGGCGCAGGACTACCGCGACGTCACCTACGAGTACCTCAAGGCCTGCGCCGCCGAGGGCGCGATCTATGTCGAGCTGATGTCCTCGCCCGACCATGCCGCGGCGGCCGGCCTGTCGTATCAGGGCCATCTCGACGGCATCGTCCAGGGCATCGAGGATGCGCGGGCCGAGACCGGCATCGAATCCCGGATCATCGTCACCTGCGTCCGCCATCTGGGGGCCGAGCGCGGGGTCGAGGTGGCGAAGCTGGCGGCCAAGCACCCGCACCCGCTGGTCACCGGCTTCGGCATGGGCGGTGACGAGGCCGGCTTCCCGCCGCGGCTGTTCGCCCAGGCCTTCCGCATCGCGCATGAGGAGGCCGGGCTGGCCTGCAACGTCCATGCCGGCGAGGCGGCGGGGCCGGAGAGCGTCTGGGCGGCGCTGCGCCTGCCGGTGACCCGCATCGGCCACGGCGTGCGGTCGATCGAGGATCCCACCCTGGTGCGCGAGCTGGCCGACCGCGGCACGGTGCTGGAGGTCTGCCCGACCAGCAACATCGCCACCAAGGTCTATCCGGACTATCGCGCCCATCCGCTGCGCAAGCTGATGGAGGCCGGAGTCAAGGTGACGCTGAACAGCGACGACCCACCCTATTTCGCCACCACCATCGGCCATGAATACGCGGTGGCGGAGCGGCATTTCGGCCTCGACGAGGCCGCCCTGCGGCAGATGACCCGCACCGCGCTGCAGGCCGCCTTCGTCGACGAACCCACCCGGGCCGGGCTTCTCGCCAGGCTCGACTCCTGATCCCCACCGAAGCAGAGAGAGGATACCCATGACCATCAAGCGCATCGGCGTCGGGCCGCGCATGAGCCAGGCCGTCATCCATGGCGACCGCGTCTTCCTGGCCGGCCAGGTGGCCGAGAACCCGACCCCGGACGTGACCGAGCAGACCCGCCAGATCCTGGCGACGATCGACGGGCTCTTGGCGGAGGCCGGTACCGACAAGACCAAGCTTCTGACCGCCAATATCTGGCTGGCCGACATCGCCGATTTCGCCGCCATGAACGCGGCCTGGGACAAGTGGGTCTCGCCCGGCAACACCCCGGCCCGCGCCACGGTCGAGAGCAAGCTGGCCGGCCCGGAATACCGCGTCGAGATCCAGGTCACCGCGGCGATCTGATCACCCAGCGGCCTTTAAAGGACCGTCATTGCGAGCGCAGCGAAGCAATCCAGGGCCGCTCGGCGTGGCCCCTGGATTGCTTCGTCGGCTTCGCCTCCTCGCAATGACGGCGAGCGCCTTCACTCGATCGCCGAGAGGAACCGGTCCAGCCGCAGCCCGGCGGGCCAGGTCCAGACCGGCTGCGAGGCGCGGCCGAGATCCCAGGACCCGACCACGAACTCGGCCTTGCCGACCAGGTCGCCGACCGGCAGCAGCCCGACGCCGCCGGCGCTGACCGGCAGGCGGCTGTCGGCCGAATTGTCGCGGTTGTCGCCCATCACGAACAGGTTCCCGGGCGGGACCGTGATCTCCGCCATCTCGTCCAGCGGGCCGTGCCGGTACAGCTTGAAGACCGGGTGGCTGACGCCGCCCGGCAGGGTCTCGATCATCCGCACGGCCGGCACGGTCGCGCCGTTGTCGTGCTCCACCCGGCCCTCGCCGTCCGGCCGCAGCCCGACCGGCGCGCCGTTGATCCAGACCCGACCGTCCTGCAGTGCGATGCGGTCGCCCGGCAGCCCGATCACCCGCTTGACCCAGGTCTGCGACGGGTCGCCCGGCCAGCGGAAGACGACGACGTCGCCGCGCGCCGGCAGCCGGCCCAGCACCCGGCCGCTCTCCGGCACGGTCAGCCCGAAGGGCAGCGACGCGGCGCTGTAGCCGTAGCTGAACTTGGCCGCCAACAGCTCGTCGCCGATCTGCAGCGTCGGCTCCATCGAGCCGGAGGGGACGTAGAAGGGCTCGGCGATGGCGGTCTTGGCGGCCGCGATCACCAGCAGCAGCGCCGCCAGCTCGCCGGCGCCGCGCAGCCAGCGCCGGGCGCTGCCGCCAGTCTTCGAGCCCGTGTCGGTCGCCATGGCACACCTCCGATGCCCGTGACCTTCGCGCCGCGTCCGGCTTCGGACAAGTTAAGAACGGGACATGATTCCGCCATGGGCCGGTGGCTCAGCCGGGTTCCAGCCCGGTGAGGCGCTCGCTCAGAATCCGCAGGCGGCGGCGCGCCTCCGGGTCCTCGGCCTGGGCCAGCGGGCGCGACGGGGTCCGGCCGCTGAAATAGACGCCGCTCTCGCCCTCCCGCTCGGGCGACACCGCGAGCGCCAGGATCGCCTCACCACCCTCCTCGACCGTGCTGATCGGATGCGTGCCGCTCTGCCGCACCATGGTGGTGTCCATGTAGGTCGCCGGATGCAGGCAGGTGGCGGTGACGCCGCTGCCCTTCAGTTCCTCCGCCAGGTCGAAGGTGAACAGGATCTGCGCCAGCTTGCCCTGGCAATAGGCGCGGACGCCGCTGTAGCCGCGGGTCAGCATGACGTCGTCGAAATCGATCGCCTGCTGCCCGGCCGAGGCGACGTTGACGATCCGCGACGGTGCGGCGCGCCGCAGGGCTGGCAGCAGCAGCCGGGTCAGCAGGAAGCCGGCGAGGTAGTTCACGGCGAAGCGCAGCTCGTGCCCGTCGGCGCTGGTCTCGCGGCGCGGGCTGGGCCCGGTGCCGATGCCGGCATTGTTGACCAGCACGTCCAGCCGGTCGTGCCGCGCCAGGACCGCCTCGGCCAGGCGCCGCACCTCGGCCAGGGAGGACAGGTCGGCCGGCAGGAACTCGGCGCTGCCGCCCTCGGCCCGGATCGCCTCCAGCACCGCCCGGCCGCGCTCCTCGCTGCGGCCGTGCAGCAGCACATGCGCGCCGTCGGACGCCAGCCGCCGGGCGACCCAGCGGCCGACGCCGTCGGTCGAGCCGGTGACCAGGATGGTCTTGCCGTGCAGGTCCATGCCGCGGACTCCTTCCGTCTGCCCGCCAGGGAGATGGGGACGGCCCGGAGGATCGACCAGGACCGGCCTGACCCGGCGCGCCCGCTATTCGTCCCAGGAGGCCAGGCCGAGCAGCTTCTCGCCCAGTTCGGTCAGCGACGCGCGCTCGTAGCGGGTCTTCTCCCATTCCCGCGGGTCGCCGGGGAAGGCATAGCCCTTCGGCGGCTCACGGTCGCGCCAGGACTGGACGCGCCATTCGCGCAGCTCGGCATTGCCCTCATCGGCCGGGGTCATCGAGATGTACTGCGCCATCCGCACCCGGTCCTGCGACCGGTTCGGCCGGATGCCGTGGGCCAGCAGGCTGTTGAAGATCAGCAGGTCGCCGGCCTTCATGGTGACGTTCTTGATCTCGAAGCCCGTGGTGTCCGGCGCCCAGGGGTTGCGGTCGGCCGGCTGGGTCTCGCGCCATGCCTCCAGCGTCCGGAACAGCTCCGGCACGCATTGGAAGCCGCCCATCTCCGGGTCGGTGTCGACCAGCGACAGCACGCCCTGGCAGTTCACCGGCAGCGGCGTCAGCGAGGTGTCGGCGTCCCAGTGGATGAAGCCGTTGAAGCCGCGGGCCTGGCGGTTCGGGGGGTTCAGGTTGGCGCGGTCGATGGTGACCCACAGCCGCTCGGTGTCCCAGATGTCGACGAAGGCGTCGTAGACCCGCTGGTGCTGGCGGTTGTCCCACAGGAACTGATGATTGTAGATCTCGACCATGCCGCTGTTGTTCAGCTCCTTCATCGCATGGTCGCGGAGCTGCGGCCTGGTCCAGCTCTCCGGATCCGCCGGGTCCATCTCCTGGAACTCCCACAGCAGGTCGCGGGTGCGGCGGATGTTCTCGGCCGGGACGGCGTTCGGGACGACGACATAGCCCCAGGTGATCCAGTGCTGCCAGTCCTCGGCGGACAGGACGCGCAGCGGCAGCGTCTTCTCGATATCCTTGAGCTGGGTGTCGAAGGCGTAGGAGACCGAGGCGTTGCCCGGCCGGTTGTCCCCGTACTGATAGCGGTCCATCTCGGCGTCTTCCCTGTGCGGTGCGGCGTTCGGCCGTCCATGTCCGGGACTGTAGCGCCGTTCGATTGCACCATGTTGGCGTCGCCTGCCAAAAACTGATACTAAAGTCGCGTCCGGCCACACCCCGGCCGCCCATGCGTATCAGTTTCGCCATGCAGCCGATCTTCGAGAAGGTGACGGTGCCGGGGGACGCGTCCTGGACGCTGCTGAACCGGCGGCTGGACGACGCCATCCCCTTCGAATGGCACTACCACCCGGAATTCGAGCTGACGCTGACCCTGAACAGCCGCGGCCAGCGCCATGTCGGCGACCATCTCGGCCAGTACGATGACGGCGACCTGGTGCTGGTCGGCCCGAACCTGCCGCACACCTGGTGCTCGCGCGAGCGGATCGACCCGGCCCGGCCGCATATCGCCCTGGTGATGTGGTTCTCGCTCGATTGGGCGGCGCGTCTGGTCGGGTCGCTGGCCGAGCTGCGGCCGGTCGGGCGCATCCTCGATGAGGCCGGGCGCGGCCTCGCCTTCTCCGCCCCTGCCGCCGCTTCGGTGCGGCCGGCGATCGAGGCGATGCCGGAGCTCGACCCCGCCGGCCGCCTGCTGCGGCTGATCGAGGTGCTGACCGCGCTGGCGCGGGACGAGGGCCGGGTGCCCGCTGGGCCCGCCCCGGCGCCGCTGCCGGCCGCCGTGGCGGCGCCGGAGCAGGCGCGGATCGACCGGGTGCTGAACCACATCCATGCGCACTATCGCGACGAGATCCCGATCGCGGCGCTGACGGACCTGGCCTGCCTCAGCCCCTCGGCCTTCCACCGCTTCTTTCGCCGCCACACCCGGCTGACCGTGTCGCGCTACGTGGCCCAGCTGCGCATCGGCCAGGCCTGCTCGCTGCTGATCAACAGCGACCGGCCGATCGCCCATGTCGCCGACGAGATCGGCTACCAGAACATCGCCAATTTCAACCGCCAGTTCCGGGCGCTGAAGGCTATGACCCCGCGCGAGTTCCGTCGCAGCTTTCGGGGGTGAGGCCGTCGCGACTGGCGCAGCTAGGCGGACGGTCCGGCAGGTTCGGATTGTCTGCAAAGGGCAGTCAGCGAAGTCCGCCATCCTCCGAGAAGAGTGAGAATCTGCATTGCACCAGAGCGATTGCTATACCGGAGGAGCACCAGTAATCTAATCATCGGCTGCCGCCTGGAGGCGCGAGTAAGTAGAATTCCATCGGTTCTGCAAGCATCTTTTGGCGCGTTCTTGCTATTGAGTGGCTGTGAAGCGTCGATCCCGCAGAGCTCAGGCGTAAATTTTTCTAAACAACACATAGTCGCCACTGCTGATTTATCTCCAAGCGAGATCCCAGCAAGCTCCATGAATATCCAGACCGCCACGTCTGGGCAAGCAGAGACAAATGGATAGTAGAATATTATGATGCCAATGCCAATAATAGATATACTGCTCGTGGCGAGCCAATTGTTATGATAGGTGGCGGCCTAACGGTTACAATTGATAAGGCGACCAATAAGGTCGACGGATACTGGCTCGGGCAATAAAAGTATCCGCGGACCTCGAGTGGGTATCAACGGGGCACCCCCCGCCTTTGACCCGTCGGAAAGGGTCGAAAGCAACCTTTTCTACCCGATCGCCTTCGTCATCTCCACCCAGGTCGGCTTCTCATAGCCGGGATGGGCGTGCAGCGCGCCCTCGGTGAAGCCGAGCGAAGCGAAGAAGCGGCGGTTGCCGTCCAGCGCCAGGCGGACGCCGAGCGT
>NZ_JANX01000334.1 GCF_000767795.1 Inquilinus limosus MP06
CTATCTGGCGCTGCTGATGCGCGAGGCGCATGGCCTGGTGCTGTCCCCCGCCGAGGCGGCCCGGCGGGCGCAGGACGCCTTCGACCGCATGGGCGGCGAGCTGGAGGAGATGGCGGCACGGATCGATCCCGCTCGATCCTGGCAGCAGCAGGTAGAAGCCTTGTCCGGCATCCATCCGGCGGCGCCGGAGGAGGTGCCGGCCCGCTATCGCCATTGGCACGATGCGGCCGTGAGGGCGGCGGAGGGGCTGGTCACCCCGGCGACGGAATATGGCCTGTCCTATCGGCCGCTGGCCCCGGAGTTCCGTACCGTCGCGCGGGATCTCTACTTCCTGTTCTACCGGTCGCCGCCGGCGGGCCGCCCCGGCGACGGCAGCGTCTACTGGGTGACCCCGCCTGGCGGAGACCCGGCCGCCTACCTGCGCGGCCAGAACGATGCGCTGGTGAAGGCGGTTCACGCCGTCCATCACGGCTCCATCGGCCATCACACCCAGAACGCCCGGGCCCGCCGAGCGGCGTCGCGCCTGGCCCGGCTCGGCGGCACCGACTGCGCCGCCGGCATCGCCTTCCTGTCGGCCGGAACCATGGTCGAGGGCTGGGCCTGCTACGCCGAGGACCTGCTGCTGGAGACGCCGGGCTTCTACACCCCGGGCGAGGTGCTGCTGCTGAAGCAGTTCGAGCGCCGCAACGCCGCCAGCGTGCTGGTCGACATCCGGCTGCACACCGGCGAATGGACGCTGGAGCAGGCCAGGCGCTTCTACCGCGACGAGGCCGGCTTCGCCGCCGCCCGGGTCGATGGCGAGGTGACGCGCAACTCGATTTTCCCGGGGACGCGGCTGATGTACTGGCTGGGCGTCGAGGCGATCAAGGACCTGCGGTCGCGCTGGCGTGGCGGGATGCAGGCCTTCCACGATACGCTGCTCGGCCACGGCCATGTGCCCGTGGCCTGGGCGGAGGACGAGATGCGGCGGGCGGGGCAGATCGCCGGATGACGGGAGCGGACGGCGCGCCATTGCTCGATGTCCGCGGCCTGGTGACGGAGTTCCGCACCGAGGCGGGGCCGGTGCGCGCGGTCAACGGCGTCGACCTGCGGGTCGAGGCCGGGCAGACCGTGGCGCTGGTGGGCGAGAGCGGGTCGGGCAAGTCGGTGACCAGCCTGTCGGTCATGCGCCTGGTCCGGTCGCCGGCCGGCCGCATTGCCGCCGGCGAGATCCGGTTCCGCGGCCGCGACGGGCGGGTGCGCGACCTGGCGCAGCTCGACCAGGCGGCGATGAGCGCCATCCGCGGCAACGAGATCTCGATGATCTTCCAGGAGCCGATGACCAGCCTGAACCCGGTGCACAGCGTCGGCCGCCAGATCGCGGAGGCCGTGCGGCTGCATCGCGGGCTGGGCGCCGGGGCGGCCTGGAGCCGGGCGGTCGAGATGCTGTCGCTGGTCGAGATCCCGGATGCGCGGCGCCGGGCCGAATCCTATCCGCACCAGCTGTCGGGCGGCATGCGCCAGCGGGTGATGATCGCCATGGCGCTGGCCTGCGACCCGGCGCTGCTGATCGCCGACGAGCCGACCACCGCGCTCGACGTCACGGTCCAGGCCCAGATCCTGGACCTGATGCGGCGGCTGCAGCGCGAGATCGGCATGGGCATCCTGTTCATCACCCATAATCTCGGCGTCGTCGCCGAGATCGCCGACCGGGTCGAGGTGATGTATGCCGGACGGATGGTCGAAAGCTCCGATGTCGACGGGCTGTTCGACGCGCCCAGCCATCCCTATACGCGGGGGCTGCTGGCCAGCCTGCCGGTCGTCGACCATGCCGTCCGCGCCGGCGCCGGGCGCGACCGGCTGAAAGCGATCCCCGGCCAGGTCGCCGATCCGCGATATCCGCCGCCGGGCTGTGCCTTCGCGCCGCGTTGCAGCCTGGCGGCGCCGGCCTGCCGTGCCGCCCTGCCGCCGGTCGAGCCGGTGGCGGCCAGCCACGCCTCGCGCTGCCTGCGCTGGAGGGAGCTGTGACCGCCGCACCCCTGCTCTCCGTCACCGACCTGAAGGTCCATTTCCCGGTCGGCAAGGGCTTGTTCCGATACGGCGGCACCGTTCGCGCGGTGGACGGCGTGTCGCTCGACATCCGGCCGCGTGAGGTGGTCGGGCTGGTTGGGGAATCCGGCTCGGGCAAGACCACGCTTGGCCGCGCCGTGCTGCGGCTGATCGAGCCGACCGGCGGCTCGGTGCGCTTCGAGGGAAAGGAGATCCTGGGCCTGCCCGCCGCCGGGATGGCGGCGCTGCGCAGCCGGATGCAGATCATCTTCCAGGACCCCTATGCCAGCCTGAACCCGCGGATGACGGTGGGCGACACGCTGGGCGAGGCCCTCTACCTGCACGGCATCGGCGGCCGCGGTGACCGGCCGGCGCGGATCCGCGGCCTGCTGGACAAGGTCGGGCTGCCGGCATCGGCGGCGGGCCGCTACCCGCATGAATTCTCCGGCGGCCAGCGTCAGCGCGTCGGCATCGCCCGGGCCCTGGCGGTGAACCCGGCCTTCATCGTGGCGGACGAGCCGGTCTCGGCGCTCGACGTCTCGATCCAGGCGCAGATCATCAACCTGCTGCAGGACCTGCAGCAGGAGATGGGGCTGGCACTGCTGTTCATCGGCCACGACCTGTCGGTGATCGAATATCTCTGCGACCGGGTGGTGGTGCTGTATCTCGGCCGGGTGATGGAGACGGCGACGGCGGCCGAGCTGTACCGCAACCCGCGCCACCCCTACACCCGCGCACTGCTGGATGCCGCTCCGATCCCGAAGCCGCGGGCTCGCCGCACGCGGATGGTGCTGAAGGGCGACCTGCCCAGCCCGCTCGACCCGCCGTCGGGCTGCGTGTTCCGGACCCGCTGCCCCTATGCGCTGCCGGCCTGCGCCGAGGCGGCGCCGGCGCTGCGCGACGCCGAACCCGGCCATGCCGTCGCCTGCATCCGGCACGATCTCGACCTGACCCGTCCGCCGGCCGCCGCCTAGCCCCGCGGCTCCATCGCGTCGCGCAGCCCGTCGCCGACGAAGTTCACCGCCAGCACGGTGCAGAAGATGCACAGGCCCGGCGGGATCGCCAGCCAGGGCGCCGTGGCCAGCCACGGGCTGGCCGTGTTCAGCAGATTGCCCCAGGTCGGCACCGGCGGCTGCACGCCGAAGCCCAGGAAGGACAACGCGCTCTCGAGCATGATCGAGCTGCCGACCGCCAAGGTCGCCGAGACCGTGATCGGCCCGATCGCGTTCGGCAGGATATGGCGCAGCATCAGCCGTGGTCCCCGCGCGCCCAAGGCCCGCGCGGCCTCGACGAATTCCCGCTCGCGCAGCGCCAGGAACTGGCTGCGCACCAGCCGGGCAGTGCCCATCCAGATCAACGCGCCGATGATGGCGACCAGCAGCGGCACCGTCGGGCGCAGCAGGCCGGACAGCAGCAGCACCAGGGGCAGCGGCGGGATCGACAGCATCACGTCGGTGAAGCGCATCAAGAGGCTGTCGACCATGCCGCGGTAGAAGCCGGCCAATGCGCCGACGAGGGTGCCGAGGCCGGTGGCGATGATCGCGGAGGCGAGGCCGACGGCGAGCGAGACCCGGCCGCCATAGGCCAGGCGCGTCAGCGCATCCCGGCCGAGCTCGTCGGTGCCCAGCCAATGTGCGGCGGTCATCTCGCCCGGTGCGCCGATCAGCTCGAAATCCTGGTCATCATAAGCATAGGGCAGGACCGTCGGCGCGACGATCACCGCGGCGGCCAGCAGCAGCAGGAACAAGAGCCCGCCCACGGCCGGGCGGTGGCGCAGGAACCGCCGGACCGCCTGGGCCCAGTAGCCGCGATGGCCGGGCTCGGCCGCGGCCGTCGCCGCCTGGTCCACGGCTTCAATCATAGCGGATCCTCGGGTCGAGCGTCGCATAGGCCAGGTCGGCCACGATGTTGGCCAGCACGATGGCGAGCGAGCCCAGCATCATCAGCCCCATCAGCACCGGATAGTCGCGTCCGTCCATGCTCTCGATGAACAGCCGGCCGATGCCCGGCCAGGCGAAGACGGTCTCGGTGATCACCGCGCCGGAGATGATCGAGGCGAGGTCGAGGGCGATGATCGTCACCGCCGGGATCAAGGCATTGCGCAGGGCATGGTGCAGGATCACCCCCGGCTCGCGCAGCCCCTTGGCATAGGCGGTGCGGATATAGTCCTGGTTCAGCACGTCGACCATGCCGGAGCGGATATAGCGGCTCCAGCTCGCGATGGTGGCGAGGGACAGCACCGCGGCGGGCATGGCGATATGCGCCAGCCGGTCGCCGAAGGAGCCGCCGCCGATCGTCTGGTACCCGGCCGAGGGCAGCCATCCCAGCGCGATGCTGAACAGCAGCTGCAGCAGCAGCGCCAGCCAGAACACCGGCAGCGAGATGCCGGCGAAGGACAGGAAGGTCAGGACATGGTCCAGCAGCGTATGCCGCCGGGCGGCGCTGATGGTGCCCAGCGGCAGGGCGACAGCGAGCGAGACCAGCATGGCCAGCCCGCCCAGCTCCAGCGTCGGGCCGATGCGTTCCGTCACCTCCTGCAGCACCGGGCGGCCGGTGCGGATGGAGTAGCCCCAATCGCCCAGGACCATCGATTTCAGCCACAGCACGTATTGCACCGGCGCCGGCTGGTCCAGCCCGTAGGCCTTGCGGATCTGCTCCAGCGCCGCCGGGCTGACCGACGGGTTGTCGGCATAGACGTCCAGCGGCCCGCCCGGCGCCAGGTGGATGACGGCAAACAGCAGCAGCGAGATGCCGAGCAGCAGCGGGATCGCGCCGAGCAGCCGGCGGAGGACCTGCCCGGCGTTCATGCCGGGCCCGGCGCAAGGGGCGGGGAGAGGCCGGTCACCCTTCCAGATGCCAGCGGCTGGTGTCGACGAAGTTGGTCATGTTGGTCGGGTTGGGCACGAAGTCCTTCAGCTTGGTGGTCTTGGCGATGACGGCCACGTTGGTGGTCAGCGGGATCGAGGGCAGTTCCTCGGCCAGGATCTTCTGCATCTCGGCGGCATAAGTCTTGCGCTCGGCCGGGTCGAGCGTGTTCTCCAGCCTGGCCATGACCTCGTCCAGCTTCGGGTTCGAATAGCCCTGGCCGTTGTTGGCGCCCTTGGTGCCGTAGAAGACGCTGTAGACCGGGTCGGCCGAGGTGATCCAGCGGCCGTAGATCAGGTCGTAGTCGCCCTTGTAGCGCGCCTCGCGATAGGCGACGCCGGTCTTGTTGTCCGGCTTGGCTTCGATGCCGATGGCCTTGAGCTGGGCGATGATCACCTGTTCGGCCAGCTCGTCATCGGCGCGGCCCGCCTGCACCACGATGCGGTAGGACAGCGTCTCCCCATCCTTGGCGCGGATGCCGTCGCCGCCCCTGGTGTAGCCGGCATCGTCCAGCAGCTTGTTGGCCTGGGCGACGTCGAAGGCGTATTCGGGCGTGTTCGGGTCGTACAGATCCTTGAACACCGGCACGACCGGCGACTTGATCGGCTCGGGGAAGCCGCCCTGGGCCCGCACCAGCGTCTGCCGGTTCATGGCATGGGCGATCGCCTTGCGCACCGTCAGATCCTGCAGCGACTTCGGCCTCTTGAAGTTGAAGTCGAGATGCTGCCAGGACAGGAGGGGCCCCTTGACCGTCTCCAGCCCGGCGACGCCCTCCAGCTGCTTGGCCTGGTTGTAGGGCACCTGGACCACGAGGCCGAGCTCGCCCGACTTCAGCTGGGTCATCAGCGTGTTGGAATCGGGGATGATCTTGAAGACGATCTGGTCGAGATAGGGCAGGGCCCGGCCCTTGTCGTCCTTGCGCCAGTAGTTCGGGTTGCGCTCGGTCAGCACATACTGGCCGCGCTTGAACTCCTTCACCATGAACGGGCCGGTGCCCAGCGGCTTCTCGTTGTAGGAGTCGGTGTTCAGATCCTTCCCCTCCAGCGCGTGCTTGGGCAGGATCCCGAAGGTGAACAGCGTCGACGCGAAGTCGGGGGCCACGGTGTTGTAGTGGCAGATCGCGGTCAGCCCGTCCGGCGTTTCGATCGCCTCGATGTCCTCGGTGCCGTCCTTGGATTCGGCGATGAACTTCTCGTTCTTCACCGCCTCCCAGGTGAACTTCACATCGGCCGAGGTGAAGGGCTGGCCGTCATGCCATTTGACGCCGGGGCGCAGCTTGTAGGTGACGGTCATCTTCTTGCCGCCGTCGGTCAGGACGATGCCGCCGTTCTGCAGCGTCGGCACCTCGGTCGCCAGCACCGGCACGTATTCCGCCTGGCCGTCGGGCGCCAGCAGTCCTTCGACCACGGCGGCCTGGACATCGCCGAGATAACCGGTCGAATAGACGTTCAGCGTGTCGATGTCGTAGGTCAGGCCGACATTCAGGGTGCCGCCCGGGCCCTCCGCCCAGCCCGGCACGGCGCGCAGCGTGGCCAGCGCGGCCGCGCCGGCAACTGCCCCCTTCAAGGCTGTCCGGCGCGAGAATTCGATCGTCATCGGTCCGTCTCCCCGTCTTAGCCTGCCTGTCCGCGGATCGTTGGCCGATCCGGTCCCGGCCCCGGTCTTCGCCGGAGCCTTGATGCTCAGATGCCCGATCGCCGCGCCGCATAGCCGTGACCGCCGTCTCCGGAAGCGTGAGGTCGATGTCGTGGAGTCATGCGTCTCCGATCGCGCGAGCCGCCTGTCCGGCCGCAGCCTGCCGGGCGTGGGGCGGTCCGCCCCGAGGTCTCGCCTCCAGAGCCTCGCGACCGGGCAGCCATTCGCGCGGCAGCCCCGGCCTGCAGCTTCGTATCGGCGCTCCCGGCGACGAAACACTGTCTCATGACGCCAGCATGACGCCGCCCGACAAGGCGGGACAATCCTACAAAATCTCGCCTTCGTACGCCGTTTTTCTCATGACTCCGCCGAAGCTCGAATGATGGCCCTCGCCACGACGGCAGCAGCGAGCGGTCCGGACGAAGGC
>NZ_JANX01000335.1 GCF_000767795.1 Inquilinus limosus MP06
GCCGCCGACGTAATGGATCGGCGGCAGCGCCCGGTGGCCCTCCTCGAGGCACTCGATCAGCAGCGACAGGCCGCGGCCGATATCGTCGACATGGGTGAAGTCGAAGGTGTTCTCCGCGCCCTCGATCGAGATCGTGCCGCCGGTGGCGGCCGCGCGGGCGAAGGCGGGCACCACCCGATTGCCATGGTCGGCGGTCGAGCCGAAGACGTTGGAGAAGCGGACGATCGCAGTGGCCAGGCCATCCTCGCGGGCGCGGCCGACCGCCGCCTCGGCGGCCGCCTTCGAGCGGCCGTAGATGTTGAGAGGCCGCAGCGGCGCGTCCTCGGGCACCGGCAGCGCCGCCGCATCGCCATAGACTTCCCGGCTCGAGGCATAGATCACCCAGGGGCGGCGGTCGGCCGGCTGCTCCAGCGCCACCTGCAGCACGGCGCCGGTGCCGTTCACATTGACGTCCCAGCACAGCTCCGGGTTGCGCTCGCCATCGATGACGCGGGAGACCGCGGCGAGCGACAGGACGCCGTCGCACCCTTCCATGGCCTGCCGCAGCCGGTCGCGGTCGCGGATGTCGCCATGGCCGGGCGTCCCCGGATCATGGGCGATGTCGAAGGGCACCGGCCGGTGCCCGGCCTCGGCCAGGCGCCGCATCATCTCCGTGCCGATCAGCCCGCGCGAGCCGGTGACGAGGATCTTCATGGGGAGGTCTCTCGTGGTCATTGTTCCATGGGCGTCGGCGGAGCGTCGCCGGTCGGATCAGGCCGTTCGGAGCGGCGGCCATCCCTGGGCATGGGTCATTTCGTCATCCTCCATGGCGAAGGCCGCGGCAGACTCCCGTCGCCGCGCGGTTCCGTCCCGGACGCCGGACCGCTGATGGATCTCTCATGCCGCGCAACGGGACATTGCCGCTCGGAGGCGAATGTCTCGCCGCGAAACCTTCAGACCATCAGAGTTCAGGCCCGATGACTCAGGTTTCGCATTCAAACTTTTACGAATTTTCGTGTCAATGAAGTTTTTATAAGATCTTTGGGAGGGTTTTCTCAGGAAAACTCAAAGAGTTTGGCGATTTTGTGATCCGCGGTTGCTCAATGAAATCTTTTGACAACCGCTGGTGGCAGCATCCATCCGGCCGTCCGACATGAGGCGGGCGGCCGAAACGCGACGCGCCCGGCTCCCCTGTCGGGGCCGGGCGCGCCTGTCGATCGATGAGGGATGCGGGGAACGGGGCAGTGAGGCGGCCGGGCGTCAGCCCGCGGCGGCCTCCTCCACCGTCTGCTCGATCGCGCCGAAGATGGAATGGCCGTGGGCATCCTTCATCTCGATCCGCACCGTGTCGCCGAAGCGCAGGAAGGATGTCCTGGCCGCGCCCGACAGGATGGTCTCGACCATGCGCAGCTCGGCCAGGCAGGAGTAGCCGTGGCCGCCCTGGGTGATCGGCTTGCCCGGCCCGCCATCCGAGTCGCGGTTCGACACGGTGCCGGAGCCGATGATGGTGCCGGCGCCCAGCGGCCGGGTCTTGGCGGCATGGGCGACCAGGGTCGGGAAGTCGAAGGTCATGTCGACACCGGCATCGGCCCGGCCGAAGGGTGCGCCGTTCAGCTCGACCAGCAGCGGGCGGTGCAGCTTGCCGCCGTCCCAGGCGTCGCCCAGCTCGTCCGGGGTCACCGCCACGGGAGAGAAGGCGGAGGAGGGCTTGGACTGGAAGAAGCCGAAACCCTTGGCCAGCTCGGCCGGAATCAGGTTCCGCAGGGACACGTCGTTGACCAGCATCACCAGCTTGATCGCCTGCGCCGCGGCGTCGCGGCCGGCGCCCATCGGCACGTCGCCGGTGATCACCGCGACCTCGCCCTCCAGGTCGATGCCCCAGGCCTCGCTCTCCATCCGGATCGGGTCGCGCGGCGCCAGGAAGCTGTCGGACCCGCCCTGGTACATCAGCGGGTCGGTCCAGAAGCTCTCCGGCATCTCGGCGCCGCGGGCCTGCCGCACCAGCGCGACATGATTCACATAGGCCGACCCGTCGGCCCATTGATAGGCGCGGGGCAGGGGCGACAGGGCCTGGTGCTCGCGGAACCGGTCGCTGGGCACGGCGCCGAGCTCCAGGTCATGGGCCAGCGCCTCCAGCCGCGGCCGCAGCAGGTCCCAGTCATCCAGGGCGCGCTGCAGCGTCGGGGCGATGCCCCCGGCCACGGTGTAGCGGGTCAGGTCGCGTGAGACGACGACGAGGCGCCCGTCGCGCGACCCGTCCCTCAGGCTGGCGAGCTTCATCGGCCGGTGTCCTCCCGTTTGTCGAACTGTTTCTCCAGGCCGCTCCAGCAGGCCGGATAGTCATCCTGCAACGTCGGCAGCTCCGCTGCATAGCGGGTCAGCTGCTGCGGGAAGCGGGTCTCGAACATGAAGGCCATGGTGCCGGTCAGCTTCACCGGCTTCAGCTCGGCCGTGCTGGCCTTGGCGAAGGCGTCGGTATCGGGGCCGTGCGGCAGCATGCAGTTGTGCAGGCTCATGCCGCCGGGCAGGAAGCCCTCCTCCTTGGCGTCGTAGCGGCCATGGATCAGGCCCATGAACTCCGACATGATGTTCATGTGGTACCAGGGCGGCCGGAAGGAATGCTCGGCCACCAGCCACCGCTCCGGGAAGATCACGAAGTCGACATTGGCCGTGCCCGCCTCGCCCGACAGGGCGGTCAGCACCGTGAAGATCGACGGGTCGGGATGGTCGAAGGCGATGGCGCCGACCGGGGAAAAGGTCCGCAGATCATACTTGTAGGGGGCGTAGTTGCCGTGCCAGGCGACGACGTCGAGCGGCGAATGGCCGATGGTGGTCTCGTGGAAGCCGCCGCACCATTTGACGATGACGCGGTGCGGCGTGTCCCTCTCCTCATAGGCCGCGACCGGGGTCTTGAAGTCGCGCGGATTGGCCAGGCAGTTGGCGCCGATCGGGCCGCGGTCGGGCAGGGTGAACTTGGCGCCGTAATTCTCGCAGACATAGCCGCGCGACGGGCCGTCCGGCAGCTCGGCCTTGAACTTGGTGCCGCGCGGGATCACCGCGATCTCGGCCGGGCCGATCCCGATGACCCCGAGCTCGGTGACCAGGCGCAGCAATCCCTGCTGCGGCACGATCAGCAGCTCGCCATCGGCGTTGAAGAACACCTCGTCGGCCATCGACTCGGTGGCCAGGTAGACATGCGCGGCCATGCCGGCCTGGGTGAACACGTCGCCGGCCGTGGTCATGGTGCGCATGCCGGTCAGGAAGGTGAGCCTCTCGTCCGGGATCGGCGTCGGGTCCCAGCGCAGCTGGCCCAGCGGCCGGCCGTGGCGGACGACATGCGGCGCCGTCTTCCAATGCGGCAGCTCGATCTCCCGGAACCGGCCGACATGCTTCACCGACGGCCGCAGCCGGTACAGCCAGGACCGCTCATTGGTGCCGCGCGGCGCGGTGAAGGGCGAGCCGGAGAGCTGCTCGGCATAGAGGCCGTAGGCGCAGCGCTGCGGCGAGTTCTGGCCCTGGGGCAGGGCGCCCTCCAGGGCCTCGGTCTCGAAGTCGTTGCCGAATCCCGGCATGTAGCGGAGCGTCATCGCATCCTCCCGGCCTCATTCCGTCTTGCCGGGATGATCGTTTCATTTGAAACGAATAGCAACGCGAATCTGCGGCCGCCGGAAGCCGGCGGCCCGGGCCGAAGCTGGTCAGTCGTCGTTGACGGCGAGGCGCCGCAGCGGGGCGGGGGCGTGCAGGTCGGGCGGCATGCCGCGCCGGCGCCTGGCCGCCAGCAGCGATTCTGCGATCTCCTGCGACCGCACCGCCAGCACCGACAGCAGCGTGTCGCTGAGCCCGTGCGAGGTCTCGGACTGACCCTGCAGGTGGATCTGCGGCCGGAACTCGGGCCGGGTGCGCAACCGGTAGTCGCGGTCGACCGCGAAATCCTCGATCCAGGGGGCCAACGCCGACAGCAGCCGGCGCCCGCCGTCGCGCTCATAGCCGGTGGCCAGCACCACGGCGTCGTAGCCGCGCCGCCCGGCGGTCCCGGCGATGCCGTCGCGCAGGGCCATCCCGATCCCGTCCGCCCCGGCTTCGGCCTCCGTCACCTCGCTGCGGCCGCACAGGGCCAGCCGCGGCGCGCCCTGCACCTGCTGCTGGTAGAGGATGTCGTAGATCCGCTCGATCAGGTCGGCGTCGACCACCGCGTAATTGGTGTTGCGGAACTCGCGGATGATGGCGTCGCGCTGCGCCTCGCCCTGGCCGAAGACGTAGTCGGTGAAGCCGGGATTGAAGATCTCGTTGACGAAGGGGGTGTCGTCCGACGGCTTCAGCGCATGGCCGCGGAACACCAGGTCGATGCCGAGCTGCGGGAAACGGCCATGCAGGTCGAGCGTGATCTCCGCCGCGCTCTGGCCGCCGCCGATCACCGCCACCCGGGCGGATGGCTTCCGCGCCAGCCCGAGCCCGTGGATCCGGTCGAGATAGGCCGAGGAGTGGAACACCCGCGGATCGCCGCGCAGCCCGGCGAAGACCGAGGGAATGCGCGGGCTGCCGCCGGTGGCGACGACCAGGTTGTGCGCCCGGCGCACGGTCTCGCCGCCCGTGGCCGTGCGCGACCGCACGCGCAGGCCGACGACGGTGCCCTGCGCGGTCTCCGGCTCGACCGCCGTCACCTCCTCGCCATAGCTGCAATGCTCGGCGAAGCGGGCCGCCACCCAGCCGAGATAGTCGTTGAACTCGACCCGGCTGGGGAAGAAGGTCTTGCGGTTGATGAAGGCCTCCAGCCGGCCCTTCTGGTGCAGGTAGTTGACGAAGGTCAGCGGGCTGGTCGGGTCCCTGAGCGACACCAGGTCCTTGAGGAAGGAGATCTGCATGTCGCTGTCCGGCAGCAGCATGCCGCCATGCCAGGTGAAGCCGGGCTGCTTCTCGATGAAATGATGGCTCAGCGCCGCGCCGCGCTGGCGCAGCGCCTCGTCCAGCGCGATGGCCAGGGCCAGGTTGGACGGGCCGAAGCCGACGCCGACGACGTCGTGGATCGCGTCCTGGCTCATCGGCTCGGCACCGGCTGGGCGGCGGGGGCGGCCGGCAGCCACAGCCGGTCGAAGAAGAAGCGCTCGCGCAGCAGCATCACCAGCGCCGCCCGCTTGTGCGGGAAGTCGAAGGTCTTGATCCGGACGAAGCCGGAGGTCTCGAGGTTGCGGATCTGCTGGTGGTGCGCCGCCGCCGGCTCGCCGACGATGCGCTGGGTGCGGCAGTCGTCGAGCAGCATGTAGTGCGTCAGCGAGGGCAGCCAGGCGCTGATGAAGCCGCGGCCGCGATAGGCATCCTCGCCGACCACGACGTGCCAGCCGCGGTCGTAGTCCTGGACGTCGTAGAACGGCGCCAGCCGGTTCTCACGGGCCCAGTAGATCTCGAAATAGGCGAAGGGGACGCCGTCGAAGCTGGCGATCAGCGGCACCATATGCGGGTCGGCGATCAGCCCGGACAGATAGCGGCGATGCTTCTCCAGATCGCCGTCCTCGTTCCAGAAGGCGGCCACCCGCGGGTCGTTCATCCATTTGTGCAGATGCCCCAGATCCTCCTCCACCGTGGCGGCGCGGAAGGCCAGGGTCTGCTCCAGCCACGGGATCCAGCGGGCATAGACCGTGCCCTGCGGCTTCGGCGGGCGCTGCGGGTGGCGCTTGCCGTCGGTCATGACGTGGCGCTGCGGGAAGGCGGGCAGGTCCGGCCGGCCGTGCCAGAGATCGGCCTGCTGCATGAACAGCTCCGGCAGCACGGTCAGCGGGGCGGCCGGCGTCTCGACCGCGACGCCACGGCGGCGCAGCGTGTCGGCCAGTGCCGCGGTGCCGTCGCCGAGGTCGAGCGCCAGCCGCTCCAGTTCCGGATGCCAGCCGAAGGCGGCCTCGACGGCGGCGTTCAGGCCGCGCAGGGCCGTGCCGGGGGATCCGGCCGGCCCGGTCAGGGCCAGCCGTTCCCCGGCCGCGTCCAGGCGCAGCACCAGCGGCGCGGCGCCGGCCTGCCGCACCGTCAGCGAATCACCCTGTCGCGATGTGGTCATCGGGGCCTGGGTGGCGGCGTAGGACAGGAAGGTCGTGCCGGGCTGCGGAATGGGTATGGCGTCCATCGTCTTCTCCTTCCGCGGCCCCGGAACCCTGCCGGCTCCCGGCATGTCGGCGGCCGCCGGCAAGCAGCGGATTCGTCTCGTCTGATCGGGCCGCCGCTTCCCGGACGAGGGCCGGGAAGGGCGAAAACGGGCTTGACTTGCAGTGCAACTGCAAATCATTATCATTCATAGCCAGAAGGGAACGGGAAGTCCAGGCGTGTTGTCGGTCTCCCGATTTTCTCTTCAAGCCAACGAAAAGCGCTGAAGACCAAATCAAGATGCCAGGCCGAAACAATCCGGCAGGGCGTCGTGCGGCTGCGTCTGCGTAATTCGTAAAATTTTCTCTATCTCTGGATGCGATATCGGCGAGGAGTGCCAGATGGCCTTCGATCGGGACGACACCGTCTTTCACGTCGTGGTCAATCACGAGGAGCAATACTCGATCTGGCCCGACTACAAGGAGATCCCCGAGGGCTGGGTCGCCGTCGGCAAATCCGGCCCGAAGGCCGAATGCCTGGCCTATATCTCCGAGGTCTGGACCGACATGCGGCCGCTGTCGCTGCGCCGCCACATGGACGGCCCGGCCGCGACGGACGCCCCCGACGCCGCCCGGTGATCGGATGAGCGCGGTCGCCGTCCGGCTGTTCTGCCTGCCCTATTCGGGGGCCAGCGCCATGGTCTATGGCCGCTGGCGCCGGACGCTGCCGCCCTGGCTCGCGGTGCATCCGGTCGAACTGCCCGGCCGCGGCGCCCGCTCGGGCGAGCCCCTGGCGACCGATCTGCGCGGCCTCGCCGCCGCGCTGGCCGGGGAGATCGAGGGCGCGATCGACGGGCCCTACGCCCTGTTCGGCCACAGCCTGGGCAGCCTGCTGGCCTT